>NZ_JBISBU010000010.1:0-126365 GCF_044385805.1 Haloferula sp. A504 | reverse complement strand
CCGCGACTCCGCCCCCCGGGCGCTTTCGCCGCCCGGTAGTGGACCTCCACCGGGTAGGTGCGCCCTCCCGCTTCGAGCAAAGTGAGCCGCCCCGGCCCGCTGCGCGCCTCCAGAAAGTCTCCCAGTCCCTGCGTCTCCAAAGTCGCGGACATCACCACCACCCGCAGATCCGGCCGCGAGCCTTCCTGCAGGTCGAGACAGCGACCGAGCGCCACATCCATCGCCAGGCGTCGCTCGTGAAATTCATCGAAGATCACCGCATCCACTCCCGGCAGGTCGGAATGATCCTGAAGCCACCTTTGGAAGACACCGTCGGTGAGGTAAACGATGCGGGTGTCGCGCCCGTAGCGACGATCGAAGCGAACCGAGTAGCCGACCTCGCCTCCCACCGCTCCGCCGCGCTGACGTGCCACCCAGCCCGCCAGCATGCGGGCCGCCATCCGTCGGGGTTCGATGACCAGGATGCGTCCCTCGACCCCGGCATCGCGCATCATGCCCGGCACCGCGGTTGATTTTCCCGAGCCGGTGGGAGCCTTGAGCAGCAGCCGTCCGCCCGGCGCCGCCGCCTGTTTCAGCTCGTCCTCGATCTCGAATACCGGCAACTGCACGCCGTTCCCGTAGACGGATTTTGCGAATTCCAAAGCACGAATCACAAAACCCCGGCCAAGGTGAAAGCTCGCGGCAGGGGGGCCCGTTATTCGCGTTGCTAAGCGGAAACACCGCCCCTAAACTTTTCTCATGAACGCGCTGCTCGCCTTTGGTATGCCCCAGGGCCCGGAATGGGTCATCATCTTCGTCGTGGTCCTGCTGCTCTTCGGAGCCAAGAAGATCCCGGAACTGGCTCGTGGACTGGGCAAGAGCATGGGGGAATTCAAGAAGGCCAAGGATGAATTCGAACGCGAGATCAAGACCGCCGAGGCCGAGGCATCCGCCGAGGAGGACGAAGCCAAGGTGAAGGAAGTCGCCGGCAAGGAACCTCGCGAAGTCTGAATGATGCTTCCCGCCTTTCGATGGATCGTCGCCCCGGGAATCCTCGGGGCGTTTGTTTTGGCGCTTCCCTCGTGCGACCGACACGAGGAACTCACCGCATGGGAGGGCGAGCCGGTCGTCGCCGAAGCCTCACCTCCGGCGGCCGAGGAATCATCCGTCACAGACCCTGCTCCGGACGCCGAAGCGCCGGAGGACCGAAACACTGAAAGAGCGAAACAAGGAAGCACTGACACCCTTCGTTTCATCGCCTACAACGTCGAGAACTGGCTGACGATGGATCGCTACATCGACGGCAAGCGGATCAACGGCAAGCCCAAGCCCGACAGCGAGAAGGAGGCCGTCGTCAGCATCATCGCCCGCCACCGGCCCGACGTGCTCGGCCTCTGCGAAGTCGGCACTCCTGCGGACCTTGCCGACTTGCAGGATCGCCTGAAGGCCGCCGGGGTCGATCTTCCCCATGCGCATCACACCGGCGGTTTCGACGACACCCGCCGGCTTGCCATGCTCTCCAGGCATCCATTCGCCAACGTCGAACTCCACGAGAATCTCGAGTACCAACTCGAAGGGCGGACCTTCGGCATGGGGCGCGGGATTCTCGATGTGACCGTCGACAGCCCCGTCGGCGACATCCGTTTCCTGGGTGCGCACCTCAAGTCGAAGCGCGAGATCCCCGAAGCGGACCAGGAAATGATGCGCCGCGCCGAAGCCCATCTGCTGCGTGAGCAGGCGACCCGGATCCTTACCGCCGATCCGACGACCGCCTTGATCGTTTACGGAGACCTCAACGATACCCGCAATTCGTCCGCCGTGCGGACCGTCCGCGGGCCGCGGTCGGGTCCGCTCAAGCTCGGCATGGCGTGGCTCAAGGATGAGCGCGGCCAGACCTGGACCCACTTCTGGGATTTTCAGGACGTGTATTCACGCTTCGACTACGTGCTCTTCAGCGAGGCGCTCACCGAGCGGGCCTTGTGGGACGAGTGCAAGCTGCTCGACGATCCCGAATGGGCGGACGCCAGCGACCACCGCGCCACGCTCTTCGTGATCGAGTGAAATATCCTCACCGGATTTCCAGCATCCGCGCGCTCAAGGGCGGCAGGTCAGGAAGGATCAAGCCCTTCTCCGGCAACTCGGAAACTCCGGCACTCGCCTGCCAGTCGTCGACGAGGCGTTCGCGGAAACTGATGCTTCCGGCGGTCTTGTCGAGCCACTCGAGGGCGTGCTGTGGAATCCGAATGCTCACGCCTTCCAGGGTCGTGGTACCGTGGAAATTGGCAACCACCAGGAAGGCCTTCCCGCTCGTCGCATCGCGACGCAGGAAGGCGTAGAGCCAGTGACCGCTGGCGGTCTCGCCGTCGAGCCGCCCGAAGCTCTCGTTGTCCTTGTTGGCGTGGTTCAGGCCGTAAAACTCGCCCTGTGTGAAGGCCGGGCTTTTCACCACCGCAAGCAGGTCCGCATACCACTGGCGCAAGGCCCGCTGCTCGTCCGAGAGCCCGCCGCCGTCGAAGCGTCCGCCATTCACCCATTTCTGGAATTCGGGCATCGCCCAGTAATCGAAGATCGTCGTCCGCGCGTCGTCGCCCCCGAATCCTTCGGCACCCAGCGCCGGTTCCCCGACTTCCTGGCCGTGGTAGATCATCAACGGGCCGCGGCCCATGCCGAACATCACGGCACTGACCGGGCGTCCCACCGCCATCCCGAGACCTCCCCACTCCTTCGGTGAGGCCAGGCGGATCTCGTCGTGGTTCTCGGCGTAGCGCAGCGACCGGTGAAAACGATCGCCGGTGAAGGTCAGCTCGTCGAGGTCGTTGGCCCACTTGTAACCGTGGAAGTCGTCGTAGAGACCGAGGCAGATGTCGTAAACCGGATCGTCATAGACCGCGTCGAAGCCCGACTCGAGCAGCGCGTCGAGGACATTCCCATCGGTGAGCTTGGCGGGATCGTTGTCGTAGGCTTCGCCGAAAATGTAGACCCCGCCATCCCGCTGGCGCGCGCGGGTAATCATCCACCGCCAGAACTCCATCGGGACCATGTGCGCCATGTCCACGCGGAAGCCGGCGACACCCATGTCCTGCCAGTAGGCAAAAATTTCATCCATCTTGCGCCAGGTGTCCGGCACCTCGTCCACCGCGGCATCCGGACCCGGCAGGTGCGAGGTGTCGCGCCCCTGCGTGAAGTCGTGGCCGTAGTTGAGCTTCACCGTTTCATACCAGTCGCCCTCGCCCGGCGCGAAGGTGATCGCGTTGTTGCCGGTGACGCGGACAAAGTCGGTCTCCGGTTCGAAACGACCGGTGCAGCCCGGCTTGCCCTCCGTCGGCAGTTTCAGCGGCGGACCCCCATCGGCCATGCCCGGTTGCACGTAGAAGAAGTTGTTCTTCCTGGCGAAGAACCGCGCTGGATCGTCGCCCTCGCCGAAGCTCAACTCGGGGCGCACGTCCGAGGCATAGCTGCGGGCCACGTGATTCGGCACGAAGTCGATCAGCACCTCGAGATCGTGCTTGCGGCAGCGCTCGATCAGGGCCTTGAACTCGTCGATCCGCTTCTCCGGGTCGTCGGCGTAGTCGGGACAGACGTCGAAGTAGTCGCGGATCGCATACGGGCTCCCGGCCACCCCCTTGAGGATGTCCGCCGGGTCGGCCTCGCGTCCCGGATAGCCGGTGCCGCTGGCCTGTTCGATGACCCCGGTGAGCCACAGGTGGGTGATCCCGAGTTCCTTCAACGAAGCCAGCGAGCAGTCGTTGAAATCGGAGAACTTGCCACAGCCGTTCTGCTCCAGGGTGCCGTTCAGCTTCCTCGTCTCATCGGTGTTCCCGAACAGACGCGGGAGTGCCTGATAGATCACCGGTCGTGGATCTTCGGTCGCGCTCGCCATGCTCATCGCCGCCATCCATGCGACGGCGATGCCCTTTTGCCAACGATTCAATCCCATCACTTCCAGAAGTTCAGTGTCCGGCCGCCCCCGAAGGCGCCGCCGCCTCGCCGGCGTGATCCACCCGCAGCATCGCCGCGGCCGCGATGACGAGGCACGCACCACCGAAGACGATCGCCATCATCGAGTCACCGCCGAAAACCGACCCGACCAACTTGCCCATCACCAGCGACACCAGCACTTGCGGAATCACGATGAAGAAGTTGAAAACGCCCATGTAGAATCCCATTTTCGCCGGAGGCAGGACCGACGAGAGAATCGCGTAGGGCATGGAGAGGATCGACGCCCAGGCGACACCCACGCCCACCATCGCGATCAGCAGCGTGTTCTGGTCCGAAATCACCCGCGCGCTGAGCAGGCCCGCCGCGCCGATCAGCAGGCACACGAGGTGGATCATCCTCGGCGACACCTTCCGGGAGAGTGCGAGCAGCACGAAGGAGAACACGAAGCACACCAGGTTGTAGGTGGCGAAACAGATGCCGGTCCACGCCCCGGCCTCCTCCATGATTCCCTTCCATGCCTCCTCGTTGGCCGGATCCCCGCCGAAGACCTGTCGCGCCGTTGCCGGCGCCCAGTAGATCCACATGCAGAACAGCGCGATCCAGGTGAAGAACTGGACGACCGCCAACTGCTTCATCGTCTTCGGCATCGAGCCGAGTCCCTCGACCAACTCGACCAGGAAACCGCCCACCCCCCGCGACTCCGCCTTCATCTTCCTGAAGGCCTCCATGTCCTCCGGTGGGTACTCCGGCGTGGTGATGATCGTGTAGACCACCGCGATGAAGAGCGCGGCCGCCCCGGCATGGAAGGAAATGATCACCGCCCGGGGAATGGCGCCGCCGCCACTGGCTCCGGTCTCGACCCCGAACCAATTGGTTAGCATCCATGGCATGGCCGACGCCACCACCGCACCCAGTCCGATGAAGAGGCTCTGGACAGAAAAGCCGGTCGCCCGCTGCTCCGCCGGCAGCTTGTCCGCCACGAAGGCCCGGAACGGCTCCATCGTGATGTTGATCGAGGCATCGAGGATCCAGAGCAGGCCAACCGCCATCCACAGCGCGGACGAATGCGGCATCAGCACCAGCGCGATGCTGGCGAGAATGGCTCCCACCAGGAAATACGGCCGACGCCGTCCCAGTCCGGTCCAGGTCCGGTCGCTCATGTAGCCGACGATGGGCTGAACGATCAAGCCGGTGAGCGGGGCGGCGATCCACAACAGCGAAAGCTGTTCCTCCTTGGCTCCGAGAAAGGAATAGATGGCCGACATGTTCGCCATCTGCAGGCCCCAGCCGAACTGGATGCCCAGGAAGCCGAACGACATGTTCCAGATCTGCCAGAACGACAGCTGCGGTTTGTTGCTCATGGGTTTGGAAAAGTTCGGACGCCAGCCTGCCCCCCTCGAATGGCCGCGTCGAGCCGCCGGTTTACTTTGGAATGCGGTGGTCTGCCACCGCTTTGGTTGCCGCCATGACGCCCACCCCCGGCCCTGGCGCGGCTTCCCCTCGGGCATGGGAAAGGCGAGATTCCTCCATCGGCAGGATTCGAGAACCAAAGGGATCCACTGGTGACTCGAAAAGCGGAGTCGAGGGCCTCCGCACTCCAAATCGCTTGCCAAACCCCGGGCCGGTGGCCTAAACCCTCGGCCCCGTCCGACGGAATCATGCGCGATTAGCTCAGTGGTAGAGCACATCGTTCACACCGATGGGGTCGCTGGTTCGAACCCAGCATCGCGCACCATTTTCTTTCCCGTCCAAGCCCGGCTTCGCTAAACCGGAATCGTGTCCTCGATCGAAGTCCGCTCCCTTTCGCCCGCCGAGTTCCCGACCGCCACCGGTCTGCTGGCGCACCTGAATCCCGACTGCACCACCGCGGTGCTGCTCGAGCGCTTCCGGCGAATCATCGAGGAGCATCCGCACTACCTTCCCATTGGCGCGTTTCGCCGCGGCACCATGGTCGGCTTCGCCGGTGCCTGGGTGGCGACCAAGATCTGGTGCGGGCGCTATCTCGAGATCGACAATCTCGTCGTCCATCCCGAACACCGTTCGAGCGGCGTCGGCAGCGCCCTGATCGCGCATCTGGAGCAACTCGGTCGTGAACGCGACTGCAACCTGATCACCCTCGACGCCTACACCCACAACCACGCCTCCCACCGGCTGTATCACCGGCTGGGTTTCGAAATCTGGGGTTTCCACTTCGTGCGTCCGCTCGGTTCACTCGATCGATGACGGCGGCGATCATCATCGTGCACTATCACCTCCGCCCGGGAGGGGTGACCCAGGTCATCCGGGCCACCGAGCGCATCCTTGGCGACGCCGGCATTCCCCACCTCGTCCTGAGCGAAGAGAACATGGCCGGACTCGGCTACCAGGCGGAGGCATCCGGCGATCTCGCCGCGCCGCTGCTCGATGCGGCGACCCGGCGGTTCGGCGGGCGCCCCCGGCTGTGGCATTTCCACAACCCCTGCCTCGGCAAGAATCCGGCCCTGACCCGCTCGCTCGGCGCGCTCGCCGATGCCGGGGAAGCCATGATTCTCCAGCACCACGACCTTGCTGAAGACGACCGCCCGGAAAACCTCGCCATCCTCGAAATGGTTGCCAGGCCCTACCCCGACTCGCCGCGAGTCGCCCACGCATTCCTGAACAAGCGGGATCGAAGCGCCTTCATCGCCGGCGGCCTGCCCGGCGAGCGGGCGATTCTCCTGCCCAATCCGGCTCCACCACGCCCGCCCACGCCACCACCGCCCGCGGGGCCCGCGGTGGTCCTGCTGCCGATGCGGGGAATCCCGCGAAAGAATCTCGGGGAATTCCTCCTGCTCTCCGCCGCGGCTCCCGCCGGGACCCGCTTTCTTCAGGGCAGCGCGCCGGCTCGCGACGAGTGGAAGCCGGCCTACGAGGCTTGGCGCCGCTTTGCCGGGGAACAAGGGCTGCCGGTCGAGTTTGACGTGTTCCGCCGGCAGTCGCCCGAGCGCTGCATCGCCGCCAGCACTCACCTGCTCACCACTTCGAGGCAGGAAGGATTCGGCCTGATTCACCTGGAAGCCGCGCATCGACGCCGCGTGCTTGGCCGGCGCATCGCCAGCCTGAATCTCGACGGTTTCCCCCGGGATGGTCTCTACGACGCCCTCGTCTGCGATGGGATCGACTTCGCCCTGCTCGACGACGATCACCAGCGGGCAGCGATCCACTCGTTCCGGCTGGGAAAGTGCGACGTGCAGGTCGTGCGGCAGGGAGAAACGGATTTGCTGCACCCGTGGCTCCGCCGTCAACTCGACGACCGCCCGCCTCCCGACGCGTCCCCGGCCCTCGCGCGCCATTCGCACGCGGCCCATCTGAAGCGACTCACCGAGCTTCAGGCACGCCTGACCAGCGCCGCACCGGGACCTGTCCGCGCACTCGATCGCCGGGCCATCGCTGCCGCCTACGCATGATCCCCGCTCCCACCAAGGCCATCCTCTTCGATGTGTATGGGACCCTTCTCGACGGTCCCCGGCATCCGGATCGCCGCAATCGCATGGCATCCGTCATCAAGCGTTTCGAACTACCAGAGTTCCCGTACCCCGACACCACCTTCGACCAAGCGATTGCCACCGCCCACCAGCAATCTCCAGAGCGCTGGCCCGAGATCGACATTCGAGAGATCTGGCAATCGATCTTCCCCACGCTGACCGACGCCGGGGACTTCGCGTTCGAACTGGAGGAATCGATCCATCCGGTGGAACCGACCCCTTGGGCGAATCGACTCCTCGAGGCCAGTGTCGAAACCGGCGCGGCGCTCGGCATCGTCTCCAACGCGCAGGCCTACACCCGGCGCCTGCTCGCCACGCACTTTCCGGAATACTGGCCGCAGTTCCGGCCCGATCTCTGCGCCTTCTCCTACGAGCACGGCTTCGCCAAGCCCGACCTGCGCCTGTTCCGGCACGCGGTCCGTCCGCTGATCGAATCCGGCATCGCTCCCGCGGAGATCCTGATGGTCGGCGACTCGGACGAGAACGACCGGAAACCCGCCGCCGAACTCGGCCTCGGCTATCTCACGGTTCCGCCCCCGAACGACGACGAAGGAATTGCCTGCGGGTAGCCGCCTCAGAACTCCACCGTCTCTCCGAGCACTCCGACCTCGATGGGCTGGTCGTGCTTTTCCGCCAGCGCGACGCGCAATGCCTCGGAGTGTTCCTCTTCACCGTGCACCAGCCAGGTGCGCGACTTCGGTCCGCTCATCGCCTCGAAGTAGTCCACCAGCTCCGAGTGGTCGGCATGACCCGAGAAGGAATCGATCGCTTCGATCTTGGCACGCACCTTGTAGCGCTTGCCGAAGATGTTGACCTCCTGGTTGCCGTCGCGGATGAAGCGCCCGAGGGTGTTTTGGGCGCAGTAGCCGACGAAGAACACCGTATTCTTCGGATCCCCGATGCCGTTCTTCAGGTGGTGCCGGATCCGCCCCGCCTCGCACATGCCGGAAGCGGCAATGATGATGCAGGCCTCGTCCTTCTGGTTGATCTTCTTCGACTCACTGACGGCACGCACGAGTCGCAGGCCCTCAAAGACGAAGGGATCCTTGTCCTTCTCGAACATGAACTCATAGACCTCCTCGTTGAAACACTCGGGGTGCAGGCGGAAGATCTCGGTGGCGCCGACCGCCAGCGGACTGTCGACATAGACCGGAAGCTTCGGCAGCCGGCCTTCGTGGAAGAGCCGGTTGAGCACGTAGAGGACCTGCTGGGTCCGCTCGACCGCGAAGGAGGGGATCATGACCTTGCCCTTGCGCTCGATCGCCTCGGTCAGGATTCGCGCGAAGTGTTCGTCGGCCCCGGTCGCCTCCTCGTGCTCGCGCCCGCCGTAGGTCGACTCCATGAGGACGAAATCAACATCCGGAACCACCACGGGGTCGTTGAGGATGTCATTCCTCCCGCGACCGACGTCGCCGGAGAACAGAAAGCGCTTCTTCCTCCCACCATCCTCCTTGTCGATCACCTCGAGCAGCACCTGCGCCGCTCCGAGGATGTGACCGGCGTCGAAAAAGGTCAGCGTCACCCCGTCGGCCACCGGCATCGGCCGCTCGTAACCCACGGTCACGAACTGCCGCAGGCACTTCTCCGCGTCGGCCTTGTTGTAGAGCGGTTCGACCGGCGGCTCGCCGTCCTTGGCCCGCTGCTTGTTCAGCCACTTCACGTCCTGCTCCTGGATGTGGGCGCTGTCGGCCAGCATGATCGTGCACAGGTCCCGCGAAGCGAAGGTTGCGTAAATATTGCCGGCAAAGCCGCGGCGCGTGAGGTTCGGGAGGTTGCCGCTGTGATCGATGTGGGCATGGGAGAGGATGACCACGTCGACCTCGGAGGGCTCGAAATGGGGAAAGCCCCGGTTCACCTCGTAGGAGTCATGCCGCCGGCCCTGATAAAGGCCGCAATCGAGCAGGATCCTCGTTCCGTTCACCTCCAGCAGATGCTGCGAACCCGTCGTCGTCCCCGCCGCGCCACAAAACTTGAGCTTCATCACCCCCAGCCTTCACATCCCCCGCGACCGGGGGAAGCAGAAATCCGTACATCGGGCCTTCAAGCTCCGTTCCGACACCCCGGCTCCGGTCGGCACGGGGATCACCCCGCCTGCGCCGCAAACGCCACTTCCTCATACGGCTGGATCACCACGAAGCCGCTTCCCTCGAACTGCATCTGGAAGGACTCGCCGGAGCCGCGGCCGAGGAAGGTCCGGAACGAAACGTCGGTGCGGAACTGCGGTTTCAGGCCACCACTCCACGCGACCGTGGCATTCGGATCGGTGATCACCGGGTTGCCCGGCTCGACCTTGAGGGTGATCGGCTCGTAGTGCGTCGTAAGTGCCACCATGCCCGAGCCGGTCAGGTGAATGTTGAAAAGCCCGCCGCTGGCCAGGGCCGCCACCTTCCGCATCATCTCGATCCGGTGCGAAAGGCTCGGCTCGAAGGCGAGCACGTCGTTGCCGTTGATGAAGATCTCCTCGTTCTGCAGGCGGATGATGCTTACCTTCTTGCCGGCGTCGGCGAGGTAGAGTTTTCCCTGACCGTCGGCGTAGGTGATGCTCATGCCCTCGCCGGAGACCGCCTTCTTGAGCAGGTTTCCGAGGCCCTGGTCCATCATCTTCTCGCGGGTGAACTTGATCTGCCCGCGATAGGAGACCATCGAGCCCATCTTGGTGTTCACCCGGCCATTGAGGTTCACCTCCAGCAGGCGGGGCGTCTCCAACTCGAAAAGCCCCTGCCCCCGGTCCTGCTGGGCGGTCTTCGAAAGGAACTCATCGAGCGAGTAGCTCGGCGACTGCGGCATCGGGGGTGGTGTGCTCATGCTGCCCCTTACATCCCATCATCAGGCCGGGCCTCCAAGCCCGAATCGCGCGGACTCGTGGCTCCGGGCCGAGTTCCGGGAGCATCCGGAACCGAATGAAACGCTCCATTTTCCTTGACTCGGTCGGCTGCGGGTCCTACCTCCCCGCCCCCACGCAAGCCCATCCACGTCATGGCCAACTCTGAAGTCATTCTCCGCGAAAAAGTCGAAGGTCTCGGTTCCGAGGCCGACGTCGTCAAAGTCCGTTCCGGCTACGCGCGGAACTTCCTGATCCCCCAAGGCAAGGCGTTCGAGGCCACCAAGGCCAACCTGCGTCACCTCGAGGCCCTCAAGACCGCCCGCGCCCAGCGCGAGGCCGAGGAACTCGCCGGCGCCCAGGAACTTGCGACCAAGATCTCGAAACTGCGTCCGAAGTTCACCCTCGAGGTCGGCGGATCCGGCAAGGCCTTCGGATCGGTCACCTCGATCGACATTCACAAGGAACTTCAGGCGGCCGGCATCGAAATCGACCGCACCGCGATCGAACTCGAAAAGCCGATCAAGAAGTCCGGCAAGAGCGACGTGACCATCAGCCTCCACCCGGAGATCTCGACCACCCTCACCGTGACCGTCGAGGCCCACTCCCCGGACGCCGAGGGCGAGACGGAGTAATTCCGCCACCAACCTTTCCGAAAGCGCGCGCCCCGACCGGGTCGCGCGCTTTTTCGTTCCAGCGTGCGGTGGCCTGCCATCGCTTCCGGAGCGAGCGGTCCGATCGGAACAAAACCGACGCGCTCCATGACCCTCCGGAGTTATCCACAGAAGTTCACCGGATGCCCTGATTGACCCGCACCGATTTCCTCCACCATGGTCACCCAAGCTCATGGCCGTCTCCACCGAAGCACCCGTTCTCCAGTCCGCCCCGCCGTCCGATTCGGACGACGGCAGCCGCACCCTGCCCAATGCCCTTGGCCCCGAGAAGAGCATCCTCTCCTCGATGCTCAAGGACCCGCAGCGCTACATCACGGAAGCGCGCGAAGAGAGCCTGACCCGCGAGCATTTCTATCTCCCCGCCCACGGATTGCTGTTCGAAACCCTGTGCGAGCTGAACGACAAGGGGAACGAGATCGAACTCGTCTCGCTGGTCCAGCTCCTCCACGACCGCGGAATCCTCGATGACATCGGCGGGCGGCCGGCCGTCGCCGACATCTACACCTACTCGCCGAACGCCTCGCACTTCGCCACCCACCTCAAGATCGTCAAGGAGAAGCACGTCCTGCGCTCCATCATCCGCACCTGCACCGAGTCGATCGCCGAGGCCTACGAAAACCCGGAGGACACCAGCGTGCTCCTCGACCAGGTCGAGCAGGAGGTGCTCGGCATCCGCCAGGGATCGGAAACCAAGGCCAGCTTCGACATCCGCACGGAAGTTGCCGAGGTCTGGACCAAGTTCCAGGAAGTCCTCGCCGGCGAGGTGGAAACCCAGGGCATTCCGATGGGCTACACCGACCTCGACGGCATGAGCAAGGGACTCAAGCCCGGGGAGATGTTCGTCATCGCCGCCCGCCCCTCGATGGGCAAGACCTCGCTGATGATGAACATCGTCGAACACGTCTGCGTGGACCAGAACGTGCCGACCCTCGTTTTCTCGTGCGAGATGACGGCCTTCCAGATCGTCCAGCGCCTGGTCTTCTCGCGGGCACGCTTCGCCCAGAGCCGGATCGGCAAGGGTTTCAAACCTTCCAAGGAGGAACTCCTCAAACTCAAGCGCTCGACCAAGGAGATCGCCGAGTCCAAACTCTGGATCGACGACACCGCCGGAATTCCGATCGACACCCTGCGGGCCAAGGCGCGGCGGCGGCACCGGGAGGACAAGATCGGCCTGATCGCGATCGACTACCTGCAACTGCTCAAGTCGAACACCCGTCAGGCCTCCAACTCCCGCGAGCGGGAGATCGGTGAGATCTCCGCCGGCATCAAGGCCCTGGCCAAGGAGCTGAACGTGCCGATCCTCGTCCTCGCCCAGCTCAACCGCGGTCCCGAGAGCCGCACCGGATCGTCCCTCGGTGTGCCGCGCATGTCCGACCTCCGGGAATCCGGCACCATCGAGCAGGATGCCGACATGATCGGTCTGCTCTACCGCAGCGCCTACTATGCCGAAACCGAGGAAGAAAAGGAGGAACTCGCCGGAAAGTCCGAGCTGGTCCTCGCCAAGAACCGGAACGGCGAGACCGGCCACATCCCCCTGACCTTCATCGCCGAGCTGATGCGTTTCGAGACGCGCGCTCACGAGGCGGATTGACCGTTGGGCGGCGAATCCCGACCGCTCGACTTTCTCCGATTGACCGGATCACAGGTTGGCACGAAGAGTGTTAGGGACAGCTGCCGTGCATCGTTTCGCCAATAAATCCCTACTCATCCGGCTGCGTCTCTCGGCTCTGCTGCTGGTTGTTTTCGCACTCAGCATGTTCCTGCTGCCCCTCGCCGTGGTGTGGGGAACCTTGATTTATGATCCGCGCGGTCTTCAAGCCAGCATCATCCTGCTCCCGACCGCCGTCGTCTCCGGGCTGCTGTTCCTGCTGGTGAGTTCGGACGTCCGCTGCCCGCTCTGCCGCGGCCAGGTGATGCGCCGGATGCGGGGGGCTCCGATCGGCAGAGGCGTCCAGCCGCTCCTCGGAAGTTATCGCTTCCGGGTCGTCACCCGGCTCTTCTTCACCGGCAACTTCCGCTGCCTCCACTGTGGCGAGACCTGCGATGCGACCGATCCCCGGCACTGACCGCTCGGGCTCGAGGCGATTTTCCGATTGCGCGTCACCACCCGGCGGGCTCCCTTGGCGGCGGATGTCCTCGCTCGAAATCCCGGAAACCTGCGGCGCAATGCTGCTGCCCGACTGCACCCTCTTTCCCCACGGCGGACTTCCGCTCCGGATCTTCGAGGAGCGCTACCGCAAGATGCTCAGCGACAGCCTGGCCGGCAGCTGTTTCTTCGCCATTGCCCGCCTGGTCGGCGAGGAAACCGGGAATCCGGTCGAATGCGTCTCCCCGGTCGGCACCATCGGGCTCGTGAGGGCCTCGCGAGAGATGGAGGACGGCACTTCCAACCTGCTGCTGCACGGCGTGATCCGGGTCCATTTCGTCGAGTGGCTCGAAGGAGCGGACTACCCGACCGCCCGAATCCGGCCCATCCCGCAGATCTTCGAGCCCGAGTCGCAGACCGAGGGCGCTCTGGAAGCCCTGCGGGAGGCGGCCGAATACGCCACCGCGGGGCTTCCCGGGGAGGTCAAGGACGCCTTCGACGCCATGGCCGCGGGCATCGACGACCCCGCAATCCTGGCCGACGTGCTCAGCCAGCAGTTCATCCACGAGCCCGACGACCGCTACGAGCTGCTGAGCATGGAGTCGGTCGCCGCCCGGATCGCCTGGCTGTGCTCGCGCCTCAACCCCTAGCCTGACGAACCAGCTCCGTTCCCCGCGGAATCCAAGCCTGGGGAACGAAATCGCGGCTTGCTTTGCAAGTTTCCCTCGTTTCCGATCGTGCCAACAAAAGATGAGCGAGGAAACGCAATGGTTCGTGATGCAGGGAGAAGAGCAGCTCGGGCCCTACACCGGCACCCAACTGGTCGAATTCGCCGCCAACGGCAACATCGTGAGGGAATCGCTGGTGTGGACGGAAGGCATGGAAAACTGGCTGCCCGCCGGTCAGATTGAAGGCGTTTTCCCCGCCGAAGCCGCCCCTGCCCAGATGGCCCCCGCCGGCTCCCCCTACGGAACCCAGATGGCGGCGCCGGCGGACCCCTCCGCTCCCTACCCGGCTCCCGAGGTTGGCCCCGGGAAGTTCGGACTGTGGATGGGCCTCTTCCTGGGAGGCATCGCACTGATCCTCATCGGTGGCCTGATGGTGGCCTTGGTCGGTTCCAATGCCAGGCTCGACGCCGAAGGCAATCCTTCCAACCAGGCGACAGCCGGCATGCTGATCGCCGGCCTTCTCGGCATGGCGGGCTACCTCGTCACCCTTCTCAGTGTCATCCCCTTCTACATGACCCTGTTCCGCGCCTGGAAGTGCCTCCAGCCCGGTGGGATGGCCCGCAGCACGCCGGGAAAGGCGATCGGCTTCATGTTCATCCCGTTCTTCAACTTCTACTGGATCTTCATGGCCATCAAGGGTCTCGCGACCGATTGGAATCGCACGGTCTCCACCTTCGAGGATCTCAAGGCCGCTCCCAAGTTCTCCGAAGGGGTCTTCCTGACCTTCTGCATCGGTGTTTTCGTCCAACCCCTCGGACTCATCATGATGTTTCCGGTGCTGTCGCAGATGTCCAAGGGCGTGAACTACTTCTGCTATCGCCCCAAGCCCGGACAGTCGGTCTTCGGCGGTTCGCCCGGCACCGGTGGCGGCACCGTCACCCAGGCCGGCGGCGGACTCCGGATCGGTGGAGGATTCACCCAGCACTGAAGCCACCCGCAACCAGGGTGCCTCAAAAGAAAAGGCCGATCTCCCCACGAGGAAGACCGGCCTGAAATTGACGGCGGAAATTTCAGCCACCGATATCGGAGCGACCCGAGTGGGAGGCACCGTCCTCCATGACGATGCTCTTGGTCTTGATGTCGCCGATGAGCCGGCTGTCGGTCTTCAGCTCGCAGCGCTCCGAGGTGATCTTGCCCTCGACCTTGCCGAAGACCTTGACCTCGCCGGCGGTGACGTCGCCCTTGATCTCGGCGTTTTCACCAATGGTCACCCGGCCCTTGTCTGAGATGATTTCGCCCTCGATTTTGCCATCGATGATCATGTCGTTGGAGAAACGGATCGAGCCATTGATATCGATGCCGCTCGCCAGCACGTTGGTTGCATTTGCCATGACGCCGTCAATGCAGCAGGTCCGGACCCCGAAAGCAACCGGGATTTGCGCCTGAACGAGCGGATTTCGAGGATCGCTCATTGGGCGGAATTTTCCGTGCCATCCGCCCCTGATCCACGTTAGAAAGTCTCTCGAAACCCCGTTTGATCCGTATGCCACGCGTCACCATCACCGTCCCGGAAAAGAACTCGCAGCCCTACCGCTTCGCGCTCGACCGCAAGAGCGTGACTCTGGGCCGGGGAAGTGAGAACGACATCGTGGTCGACTGCGGCTCCATCTCCGTCCACCACGCCGTCATGGAGCGCATCGAGGGCGGCTACCAACTCCGCGACCTCGGGTCGACCAATGGCACCAAATTCAAAGGTGAACTGATGCCGAAAGTCGAGCTGCTCGACGGCATGACCGTGCAAATCGGCGACGTCGACTTCGACTTTTCCCTGACGGCAGACGAACAGATGGCGCTGGCCAAGGAGCGCCCCGACGGCGATTCGCCGATCATCAAGGAAGGCGAGGAGGCTCCGAAACGAAAGAAGAGCCCCCCATCCGGCAAGCCTCAGCCCCGCCACAGCCCGCCGGTGGCCCAGCCGAGTTCCGCCGCCAGTTTCTTCATGACCCTGCTGTTCTTCCTGCTGGCGGTGGGTGCCTTCTTCATCGGGCTCTCGATCCGCTACAGCAAGGAGACGGGCAGGTCTTCGCTGGTGAACGATATCCGGAACGGCGTGCCTCCAGCCGAAGCTCCGGCTGAACCCGAAGCGGCGACGCCGGAAGATCCGCCGGAAGACTGACCCCGGCCCGCGGCGGCCGCTCGGTCAGCGTCCCCGGCGATCACCGTCCGCATTGAGAATGCGGCCCTTGATGGAATCGTCGATCGCGGTGCTCGACTCGATGTAGGCCCTGGCGGCCGCCTCGTCTTCCTCCATCCAGCGACGAGCGGTCATGCCGATCGATCTGGCGCGGTTGTTTTCGTCGGTGATCGACTCCGCCAGCGTGATGGCTTCGGTCGGCTCCATGTCGCGATTCATCCACAGATAGGTCTGGGCGGCACCGTCGCGAATGTCGCCCGCCGGTTGATCCTCGATGAAGGCGCGCGCCCCGGCCGAGTCCTGCGCGACCCAGTTGCCCATGATCCGGCGCATCGCGTCGTCGCCTTCGGAAGTCTCCTGGGTAACCAGCCATTCGGCGGCTCCGGCCGGGTCCTGCCGCGACCACTCCCCGGCCACCCTCTCGATCGCCCGGTCCCGTTCACGCTCGTCGCCGAGGGTGGAAATTCGCGCCGCGGCGGCCGCCGGATCGCTGCCGGCCAGAACTTCGATCACTTCCCGCATCGCCCGGTCCCTCGCCTCGCCGCTCAGCGTCGAGGCCCACGCGTCGGCCGCCTCGAAATCATCCCGCGCCCAACGCTCGGCGATTTCGCCATAGGCCCGGGCCTGATCGGCCCCCTCGAGACCCGCGGCCATCGTCGCCGCCTTGGACGGATCGGTGGCGGCGACCTCGCCGATCACCGACACCATCGCGTCGGTCCGTTCCGAACCTTCCAGCCCTTCCGCCCACTGCATCGCCGCCGCCGGGTCCAGCTTGGCCCACTCGCGCGCCACGATTTCCGCCCCGGCATCGCCCCGCGGACCCCGGCCGCGGCCCATGCCGCCGAACTCGTTGGGGTTCTCGGTGTAGTATTTCGCCGCGTTGACCGGATCGACGCTCGCCCAGCTCCGGAGGATGGTCGGCTTGGCAAACATGCCCCCGAAGCCCATCCCGTTCGCATAGCTCATGGCCCCCTGCGGATCGACCTCCGCCCAGCGGCTGAACAGCAGGACCGACGCCAGAATGCGGTCGCCCATCGGCAAGCCGTCAAGCTTCTCAGCCTCGGCCTCGAGCTGCGACGGATCCATCCCCGCATACAGATCGATCAGCGCCTGCAGGCGGGCGCTCTGCCCGGGTTCGCGCATGATCTCGTCGAAACTCCGGCCTCCCGAACGGGCCGGGCGGTCCTGAACCGCTTGCGGGCCGTCGCGACGGATCTTGGCCGGAGGCGGCGCATCGCTGGCCGTCGCTGCGGCGGCATCAGCCCCTCCGTTCGACTTTCCGACGAGAAATCCACCAGCCGCTCCCGCCAGGAGAGCCGCCACCCCGATCACAATGCTCTGGTTCATCGGCAGCTATAAACCCCGGAATTTCCGAGAAGTCGCGCCCAAATTTCGGCCCGGCCCCGGGAGTTCCACTGCATTCCCGCTTGGCCAATCGCGTTCGAATTCCGAGCATCCCGGAGTGACTCCCTACCGCATCCTCTTCGTCTGCATGGGAAACATCTGCCGTTCCCCGGCGGCGGAGATCGTCTTCACCCGTCTCGCCGAGCAGGCCGGCCTCGGCGATCGACTGGAAATCGATTCCGCCGGCACCATCGGCTACCACGCCGGAAGCCCGCCCGACCCCCGGATGAGCGAGACGCTCGAGTCGCGCGGCTACGTGGTCGAGGGAAGTGCCCGACAGGTAAAACGCCGCGACCTCGAGATCCACGATCTGATCCTCTGCGCGGATCGGGAGAATCTCCACGACGTCCGCTTGCTCGATCCCTCGGGATCGACCCACCACAAGATCCGGTTGTTGACCGACTACTGCCGGGAACACGATGCCGACCACGTGCCCGACCCCTACTACGGGGCCAGGGGAGGCTTCGAAGAAGTCGCCGACCTGATCGAGGACGCGAGCGCGGGTCTGATCGAGGACCTTCTCAAGACCGGTGCCATCGATCCCTCCGCCGGCTGACGCGGAATTCCGCGCGGCTTCATCAAGCCTTCATCGACGACCTGAAGCATTTCCGGATCCAGCCCATGCAGCTCGAGCAACCTCCTCCCGATCTGGCGATTCCCGAGGCCACGCCCTTCGACCATCTCCGGCCCAGTCTGTGGCGGGCCTCGAAGGTGGCCCACATCACCCTCGTGTCGCTCGGCACCATCATGCTCCTGCCGGCGGGCCTGGTGATGTTCGGGCTGATCCAGTTCTTCATCTACTTTGGCGGCATGTCCGCCGGCGGCTTCGGTGGCATGGGTAGCGAGGAGATGCTGGCGATGGGCTCTGCCGTGGTCAGCAGCAGCTTCGGCGTGCTGGCCTGGTCGGCGCTGTCGATGCTGTTCTTCAAGCGCAACGACGCCCGCTGGCAACGGATCTGCTGGGCCATCTGCGGGGTCTTCGGCACGATCGCCTCGCCCTGCATCCTCGGCTGGATCGCCTGGATTTCGTCCGAGGGCGCCGGAGTCGACGAAAGCTGGCTGTTCCTGATCTTCTGGTCGATGTTCGGCGTCGCCCTCGCGTCCGCCATCGTGGGGTTCCGCTACAGCGCGTCCGCCCACAGGGCACTCCAGCACCCGCCCACCGAGGAAGACCGGTCCCTGATCGGCTGAATGCTTCCCGGGCGGAAATGACCGAATCTCCCGGCATCCGGCGGATTCCTATTGCAACCCAGTCTCAACTGCGGCACCTTTTTGCCGATGGCTCACGTCTCCGCCGCCGAACTCGAAACTGACAGCCTTCAAACGCTGGCTCAGGCCACGGTCGGCTGTGACTTTCGAATTCGCTTTCTCGAAGGACCGGCCTGCGAACAACTCAGGCGTCTTGGCTTTTGCGAGACGCTCCGGGTGCGGAAACTCTCCCACGGACGCAACCTGATCTGCACGGTCTGCGGCACCCGCATGGCGCTCAGCCGTGAGCTGGCCCAGCAGGTCAAGGGCACTCCCCTGACCGCCGCCTGATTCCCGATGACCGCGCGGGAGATGGAGACGGTCGTGCTGGCCGGCAATCCGAATGTCGGCAAGACCACCCTTTTCAACGCACTGACCGGCAAGACGGGAAAGGTCGCCAACGTCGCCGGCGCCACCGTCGACCTCAAGACCGGCGAGACCTTCACCCCGCACGGACAGAAGCTGCGGATCGTCGATCTGCCGGGTTGCCTCTCCCTCAATGGCGAGGCACCGGACCAGCAACTCGCGCGCCGGGCACTCCTCGGGGAGCTTGAGGAGCTGGGCAAGCCGGACCTCGCGTTGTGCGTACTCGATGCCTCGAACCTTGAGCGCAACCTGATGCTCGCCCTCGAGGTCATCGAAGCCGGGCTGCCCGTCATCGTCGTGCTCAACATGATCGATGTCGCCGAGGCCTCCGGCATCCGGCTCGACCCGGTCGTGCTTTCCGAGGAACTCGGCGTTCCCATCGTACCGGTCCAGGCCAACAAGCAGCACGGCATCGTGGAACTCAAGCAGGCGATCCGGCATCCCCTGCCCCCCGCGTCCGGCGCCCCGTGGGCCAGCGCCGAGCATCCGGTCGAAGCCCGGCAGCAGCTGGCCCTGGAACTCTGTGAGCTTGCCGCCCGCCGGCCCGACTCGCACCAGAGCACCCTGTCCGACAAGCTCGACGCCCAGCTCATCCATCCCGTGCTCGGCTGGGTGTATCTGATCGCGATCATGTTCGCCGTGTTCTGGTCGATCTTCTCGTTTGCGGCCATTCCGATGGGATGGGTCGAAGCCGGGCAGGGCTGGCTTGAGGGCCTCGTCGCCGGTGCCATGCCCGAGGGTGACTTCCGCGACCTGATCATCAGCGGCATCATCGGCGGGGTCGGCTCGGTGGTCGTCTTCCTGCCGCAGATCCTGATTTTGTTCTTCTTCATCGGGCTGCTCGAAAGCTCCGGCTACATGGCGCGGGCCGCCTTCATGATGGACGGCCTGATGTCGAAGGTCGGACTCAGCGGCAAGGCATTCCTGCCGCTCCTCAGCTCCTACGCCTGTGCGATTCCGGGCATCATGGCGACGCGTTCGATCGACTCCGCCAAGGAACGACTCACCACCATCTTCGTCGCGCCCTGGATGAGCTGCACCGCCCGGCTTCCGGTCTATTTCCTGCTCATCCCGATGCTCCTCGGCGGCAGCGAAGGCGGTCTGACCCAGGCGCTGGTGCTGCTGGCGATCTACGTTTTCGGAACGCTCAGCGCCTTTGTGGTCGCGCGGGTCCTGCGCGGCCGCCTCGGTGAGGACGCCCAGCCCCGCCACTTCACCCTCGAACTCCCGCCCTACCGCGCTCCGCAATGGGGCTACGTGTTCCGCCACCTCGCGGACCGCGGCTGGTCGTTCCTCCGGAAGGCCGGCACCGTGATCATGGGGATCTCGATCGTGCTGTGGGCCCTGAGCACCTATCCGAAATCCGACAGCGACGATCCGGCGGAAATGCTCCAGCACTCGCTCATGGGCCGGATCAGCTCCACCGTCGAGCCGGTGGTCAGACCGCTCGGGTTCGACGGCCGGACCGGGACCGCGGTCCTCACCTCCTTCGCCGCCCGCGAGGTCTTCAACGCCTCGATGTTCCAGCTCTTCCGGGTCGAGGAAATCGAGGAGGACGAAACCGCCAGCCGTGACCGCCTGCGACAACGCCTGGCCGAGGAAACATGGGAGGACGGAACGGCCATGTTCCGGCCGCTGACGGTGATCTCGCTGCTCATCTTCTACATCTACGCCCTGCAGTGCCTACCCACCTCCGCCGTCACCGCGCGGGAGTCGGGATCCTGGAAATGGGCGGCGGGCCAGTTCGTCTTCATGACCGGTGTCGCCGCACTCGGATCCCTTCTGGTCTATCAGGTCGGCTCACTCCTCGGCTTCTGACATGAACGACTGGCAGACATGGGCGGCGCTCGGAGTGGTCGGGATCACGATCCTGCTCTTCATCCGGCGCGCGCTGCGTGGCAGGAAAGGTTGCCCGGGCGGTTGCGGATGCTCTTCACCGGACTCCCGCCGCCCTCCGAAGTAGGCCCGCCTTTCGCCCGGGTGTCACTGAGAGTGGTGGGCAGAGCGGTTGGGGTGACCGCCATGCAGCGGTCCGCGGCCGGGCGTTTCAGGCCCGGTGTTCCTCCCTTGCTCCCTGGCTTCACTCCGCCCCGGATGAGGAGCCGCCGGGAAATCTAGACTGCGGCGATTCATCGCCGCTTTGATGGAGGCGATTCATCGCCGGTGGCCCGGCTCGCATTGAAATGCTTCGCCAAAGCGGCGATGAATCGCCGCACTCTAGAGGGGGGGATGCCTGCCGACCGGCGTCGGCCCCGGACGTGACCCGGACCGAATTCCACTGGCCCGGAGCCGGTGCGGAGGAACTCGCGGAGGTGGTCCGGTCGATCGCCCCCGGCTTCAGCGTGGCGATCGTCCACGACGAAAGGGCCGAGGTTTGTCAGGCCCCGGTGGCCCGCTGCTCCGGTTGCTTCGCCACCTCGGTGGAGGGATTCGGCGCCTGCACCTTTTCGATGATCATCGCGACCACCCCGAAGCCGATGAACAACAGCACCAGCATGTAGAGCAGGTTGATGTAACCGCCTCCCTCGGTGAAGCCGTAGTTGTGCAGGCCGGTCCCCAGCAGGTTCACGTGCCACCATGAGAAGGTGACGACGGCGGCGAGCCCGATCGAGGCGAGATGGATACCCCACTCGCGAATGAAGCCGCCCACCCTCGCATGCAGGATGGCCAGGGTGGTCAGCACGATCATCAGGGCGCCGTTTTCCTTCGGATCCCAGCCCCAGAAGCGGCCCCACGAATCATTCGCCCAGATGCCGCCGAGCACCGTCCCGACGAGCGAGAGGATCAGCGTGAGACAGACCATGCCATAAACCGAGCGGGTGAGCGAACGACGCAGACTCTTGTCGCCACCATCCAGGCGCAGACCGCGCAGCAGCACGTAGACCATGGCGAGAAGGGCCGCCACCAGGCCACCGGCATAGCCGAGGGTGATCGTAATCACGTGGGTCGTCAGCCAGTAGTTCGAGCGCAGCACCGCCACCAGGGGATCCATGTGATCGCTGCCGTCACCGACCTCGAAGAGCCTCGCCAAGGTGATGAGGATCGTTCCGGCGATGGGCAGGAGTCCCAGTGCCAGCCGACGCTTGCTGAACAACTCCGCAACCGCCCCGAAGATGACCACCGCCGCGGTGATGAAGATGATGGTGTCGTAGAGATTTCCCACCGGAGGCCGCTGCATGATGATGCAGCGCTTGACGATCGGGATCACCGTGTAGGTCAGCCCCGCCAGCGAAGCCGCCCACACCCCCCATGACAGATACCGCTGGGCATTGCCCCGGAGCATCCACATCACGATCGCCAGCACCGTCCCGATCAGGAAGAAGGCGAGCGCGTAGAGGAACCAGTTCTTCCGGTAGTAGTCCGCTTCGAGCTCGATCGAGGCATACTCCCCGCGCGCCTCCGCCCGCTCGACGAGGTCGGCCTTCAGCGAAGCGAGCTCATGCTGGAAGGCGAGCCGCCTGAAATACGGCAACTCCCCGGGGCTGGCGGTCTCCAGAAGCTCCGCGGCCTTTCCCAGGAAGACCTTGTCCTCATCCCCGGAGCCTGCCCGCTCCGCCATCCATGCCGCCAGCGCTTCGGCGGACTCGGGGGTATCGTAGAGCGTGCGCGACAGCCGCTCGACCGCCGCCATGTCCTCGATCGAGCCCTCCAGGTCACGCGTCTGCATTGCCATTGCATTCATCACCCGCTCACCCGGACTCAGCCAGTGATCGTCGGACTCGGCTTTCGGGGGAAAGAGGAACAGTCCGAACTTCGATGCATTCGCCCCCTGGAGGATCTGTTGGAGCAAGTCCTGAACGTGGGGCGGAATCGGTTGGTTGGCCGACTGGCTCTCGGCAAGCACCCGCCGGATTACCGGAGCGGTGGCCATGGCGGCGCTGACATTGGCACGCCGCGTCGCGGCGGAATCCGGCAGGCCGTCGACATCGACCATGCGCAGACCATTGCGCGCCATGCCGAAGACGCCGATCAACTGCTCGTAGCTGCGGACGTTCTCGGCCAAGGTCAGAATCTGGCTCTCCAGCGGCGTCCTCTCGCCCTTCTCGATGTCAGTGTAGCCCTGGGCCAGTTCCATCAGCCGATCGATTCCCGGCTCCAGTTCCGCGTAGGAGTAGCGGTCGCGCTTCTCGCGGGCCTTCACGCCGATCGCATCGACAACGGCCGAGTCCTCGACCCGGAACGATGGCTGGCGCACCGAGAGATGCGGTCGAAAAAGCGCATCCAACATCCAGGCCAGCGGGGTCAGCTTGACCGCCTCCTCGTCTTTCCCCGGCTTGAGCATCATCGAGCGCGCCCCATACAGCCGCAGCATCGTGAAGCCCGAATAGGTGGTCAGCGGCTTGATCCGCCCGCCGTCCTGCACCGGAATCGACTCGGCGATCGCGAGCGTCTCCCGGTCCCACGGCACATAGTCCTCGACCACCCGGTGGTCTTCGGGAGGACGCGCATCCCGCACCACCACCATCAGAGTCAGACCGATCAGCACCAGTCCGACAACGAAGAGAATCCAACGAATCACCTGGGTCATGTAGCCTTGGGTTTGGAAGTTGAGCGACCGGCGGAGGCGACCAGCTTCATGATGAAGTGAATCAGCAGCCCGAGCGTCACGACGTAGAGGCTCCATTCCGGCCACCGGTCGGCCGGATTGGAGACCACTTCAAAGCCCGAGAACTCAGGGCCGTCGGTCCGTTGCGGACCGCCGCTCATGGTCCGCTGGAAGAACGTGAAGCCGCTCCGCCGCATCGGTTCGTTCATGCGGATCTCGACCGGTACCGTTTCCGACTCGATCCGCTCGATCTTGCTCATGAAGGACTTCGGCCTGGATGAGTTCGGGAAATACTCGGCAATCGCGTCGGTGAGCTTGACCTCGTAGGGAACCGGGATCGTCTCCTTGACCATGCGCAGGGCGAAGGTCCGGCCTCCCGCCTCGATGACGTAGGGGGCGAAGGACTCCAAGCCGCTCGTCGGTTGCGGCACGGCGAGGATGAATGGATCACCCTTCACGCCGTCTTCCCGGATCACCCGGGCGTAGCAGCCCGGCGCATTGAGTTCACCCTCGATCTCGATCGGCAGGTCCCTCAAGGTCCAACCATCGATGGCCGGATTGGTGGTCCGGCCGTCCTCAGGGACGACCACGACATTCCTGGCCCAGCCGCTCAGCTCCAGGTCGAAGGGCAGCCCGGGAAACCGAATCGTGCGCGACGAATCGCGCCCCATCCGCCGGAGGTCCGCTTCGCCGGCCACATGGACCTCCCCGACCGCCTTGCCGTCGCGGATCTCGAAGGCCTCGATGGTCGGATCGGTGAGCGACACCGCGTAGTCGGCCTGCTCGCCCTCGAAAAGGAACATGACGCCACGCTTCTCGAAGAGCTGGGCCACCCCGCCGGCGGCGATCATGAAGATGATGCCGAAGTGCGCGAGCATGACTCCGGCGGTCTTCCAGCCCTTGCGAATCCGGACCAGCCCGCCAAGCGTCATGTTGAGCAAAAGCAGCGCGCAGACCCAGTAGCCGCCCGGCATGGGAATCACCAGCTTCCAGTCGTTCCACGGCAGCGGCATGTGCGCCTTCACATACCAGGAGGTCCAGTGGAAGTACTTGTGGAGCGTCGCCAGCAGGCCCTCGTCGACCATCTCCAGCGTTGCCAGCCAGGTCTGGACGCCGAGCAGCACCAGCAGCACCACCGCCAGGCCGAGGCCGGACAGCAGCCTCCAGACGGCAATCAAAGGTGACTTCTCCTTGCTCATGTTGAAATCAGGCCCCGGCCCTACGGTTCCCATCGGCCGGGTTGTTCAATTTGTCGTCCTCAATCCTTCGACGAAGGCTCTCAAATTTTCCTCCTGCGCCGCCACCTCGGCCCCGGGCCCGAGCATTTTCACCGTAAGGATCTGGCCCTCGTTCTCGGCGACCACGCCGAGCAGGCCCCAGCCGGACTGGGGCGACTGCCCCATGCCGCCGCCGAAGTCACCCTCCGCCTCGACCCACACCCCGCGATGGCCGGCCGTTTCGACCTTTTCGAGCCCCTCCAGGCCCCCGGCGTCGATCGCATCCCGGCCGAACTGCTTGAGCCAGCGGTTGACGTTGTCGATCACTCCGCCGCGACTCGCCGACACGTAGACCTGGCCCGCGGTCCCGAAGGTGTAGTTGAGCAGGCGGAAACCGGTCGGGGGCGCTTGCTTCCAGTCACCGGGAACCACGCCCGCCGCCACCGGCGAGGGCGGCGACTCGACCGGAACCCTCGGCTGCGGGCGTCCCGGTTGAAAACGCTCGTCGTTGTCCGCTTCGAGGTTCAGACTCTCCTCGCGCATGGTCAGCGGACGGGTTTCGTCCGCCACGACCTCCTTCCGCTCGCCACAGGAAACGAGCATCAGGGGGATTGACAGTAGCGCTGCTCTGTATTTCATCCGCCGCCCGATAGCCCTGCTCTGCGCCGTAAGCAAGCGATACCGGAATGTCCAAGCCCTCCATCGAGTTTTTCAACCGCCACCGGAACCGCCTCCAGCGCGAAGAGGTCTATGGCGAAGGCTTCCTGCGTTTTGCCTACGGCAACCCCCTCGGGCGGCTGGCTCTGCACGCCTTCATCAAGCGCCCGGTCTTTTCCCGGTGGTATGGCGCCAGGATGAGCGATCCCGCATCGGCGGAGAAGATCGCGCCCTTCATCGAGCAGTACGGGCTCGACACCTCGGAGTTCGCGGACGCCCCCGACTCCTTCCCCGACTTCAACGCCTTCTTCTCGCGCAAGCTGCGACCCGGGTCCCGCCCGATCGATCCCAAGGCGACGGTGGTCTTCCCCGCCGACGGCCGCCACTTCGGATTCGAGCGTGCTGCCGAGGTCCGCTCGGTCTTCGTCAAGGGCCAGAAATTCGATCTTGCCCGGTTGCTGGGCGATGCCGACCTCGCCCACCGCTTCGCGAAGGGACCGCTGGTGCTCTCCCGGCTCTGTCCGGTCGACTACCACCGCTTCCATTTCCCCTGCGACGGCACGCCCGCGGAAAGCCAGCTCATCGACGGTCCGCTGTTTTCGGTCTCGCCAATCGCCCTCCGGCGGCGCCTGGCCTACCTCTGGGAAAACAAGCGCCGGATCACCCGGATCGAAACCGAGGACCTGGGCCTGGTGCTGATGATCGAGGTCGGGGCCACCTGCGTCGGCTCGATCCAGCAGACCTACGTGCCCGGCCAGCCCGTTGCCAAGGGCGATGAGAAAGGCTACTTCGGGTTCGGCGGATCGAGCACCATCACCCTCTTCGAGCCGGGCACGATCGAACTCGCCTCCGACCTCCTCGAGCACAGCTCACGCCGCCGCGAGCTCTACGCGAGGATGGGCTCGCTGATGGGACACTGAGGCCCGGTGCCGGTGCCGCCGAAACGCCCCGGCAAGGGACGCTCCGGACGGGCACGTGCGGACTCAGTCTTCGTCGACGATCGTCGGATGATCGAGCAAGCGCTGGTAGTCGTCGGCGCTGCCGTTGTCGAAACAGCAATCGATGATCTTCCGGCCCAGCGGATCGAGGTCATCGGCACGGAACTGCTCGAGCTCGCTGAGGAAGAAGTCGCGAAGAATCGCCGCTCCGGCATCATACGCCTCCTCGCCGACTTCCGGCTGGGTGTGGACCTGGAAGAAATACGATCCGATCGGACGGCCCTCGACCACGATCGATCTCGGATTCCATCCCAGCAGCTGACAGCGCGAGGGCTGGACCTGGGTCGAGTTGAACTGGGCCCCTCCCCGTCTTGCCAGATACTCACGCGTGATCCACTGCGGCATGAAGCTCACCTCCCAGCAACCGATGTGCTGGTTCGGCATCAGGATGTAGCGCACCGACGGCGTGTCGCGAATCTGGTTGAGAAGCAGGTTCGCCTGGTCCACCCGGCGGCCGGTCGCGAAGGGCCAGTAGGAGCCGACTCCTTCCGATGACATCCCGCCGCTGTCGACGATGCTGGGATTGGCATGACCCCGCGGCGCCACCAGGCGCCACAGCCACGCCAGCGCGGGCGGCAGGAGGTGGAACATTCCGATGATCCCGTAGGTCGGTTTCGTGTTCGTGCACGGGGGGCAGCGCACGCCGAAGCTGCGGATGTCGACATCGACCGAACCCTCGACGATGCCGGGAACCGCCCGGCGTGGAATGACCACGCGGGGATTCGGGCAAGGCACGCCGGGCTCGTCCTGGGTATGCTCCCAGATGATTGCCGTGCTGCCCGGCTTGGCGTCGATGTTGAGAAACAGCAGGCCTTCCGGCGGCTGCAGCGTGAGAGACTCGAGGTGGGGGTCGGTGCCGTACTTCGTGAGGTGGTTGACCCGTACGAACCACGCATCCTCGGCATCCATCAGGCTCAACTTGCCCCGGCCCTTGTCCAATGAGGGGTGGCACAGCGCCATGTCGTCGGTGATCGGCCGCAGGTCGCAGGCCTGGGGCAGGCTGAGCGTCCGCTTCTCCCCCGTCACCGTGTTCTTGCCGAGCAGCAGGGATCCGTCCCCCTGGCGATGAACCTGTTCAAGCAACTCGCTCTTGCCGCCGCCACTGGCCCCCTCGTGGGAAATCACCAGCTGGTGCTCGTAGGGCGTGATCACCTTCACCGTGGAGCAGTGCATCGTGATCCAGTTCTCGGACTCGCCCTGATTGATCAGCACCCCGTAGATCCCCTTCTTGGCGCTCGGGCCGGGATACAGGTTGTAGCTGAAGAGCTCGTGCATGCCCTCCTTGCGGTTGTGCACCACGACCTGCTTGCCGTCGAAATGGGTGTGACGGAAGGGCGGCGCGACATAGATCACCGCCTTCGGAGAAAATCCCTCGGGCACCTCATCGGGGGTCAGCATCCCCTGCAAGAGTGCCAGTCCGAGCGCGAAGAAACCGGCGTTGTCGGGTGCCACCACGATCGCATCCACACCCTTTCCGGCAATCCCCGCCGAGAACGGGAAAATCGCCAGCGACTGGCCTGCCAGCCACTCCAGGGTCTCCTCGCGAAGCGGGTCGAAGGAAGTGCCGAATCGCGCCTGGTAGGTGGGCTTGTCGGTGGGGCGGTCGTCGCCGATCACCATGCAGTCCGGATCGCGCCGCCGCATGTAGGCCTCGACGTAGTTGGCGGCGATGCCGTTCTTGACCCGGCAGACATCGACTTCCGGAACCATTCCGCGCCCCGGCACCTCGTAGGCCACCCGGTGCCAACCCGCCTCGTCGGCATCCCGCACGGCAAGATCCTCGATCTCCTTGATGGTATTGGGAACGACGACCGAAGGAGCCCGGGCGACCAGTTTTTCGACCTCCGCGGGCAGATCGAACGGCAAGGGATTGGCGGCGGCTTGAGTGCTGTCTGACATCGAGCGATGATCACCATGGAATCGCCGTTGACGACTACGCATCTAGGGCGCTACTACGCATTTTGTGACCGCAATTTTGTCACAGTAGTGTCAACTCATGCCAACGATCGCGCAAACGGCCCTGCTCCGGCGTCTGGATGAAACCGGAGCACTTCATTCCCTGACACAGGACTTCCTGCTGATCACCGGCTTGCCCCTTGGATTCGTGGCAACCGGAGCCTCTCCCCCCGGGACAAACCGGATCGTGGCAACGGTCGGAAACGGGCCGCTCGTCCTCGGCGAACTCTCCTGCCCCGCGACCGACGACGCCACGAAGAATGACGCACTGCAACGCCTCCTGGGGAGCCTCGCCGAGAGCCTGATCAGAAAGGTCATCGACGCCTCCGGCGCGGGCCGCCGGCATGTTCTGCCGGCAACGGTCGAGCGCGCGGCGAAGATCCTCCGCGAGCGCTTCCAGGAGCCGCTGCGTCTGGGCGAAGTCGCGCACGAGATCGGCATCAGCCGGGAGAGGCTCTCGCGTCTGTTTCACGCCACCCTGGGAATCACCTTCTCGGATTATCTGAACCGCGTGAGGCTCGATCACTGCCGGAAGCTTCTCCGGAATCCCGCGGCGCGGATCGCCGAAGTGGCCTTCGAGAGCGGTTTCCAGTCGCTCTCCCAGTTCAACCGCCGCTTCAAGGCCGCCGAGGGGATCAGCCCGTCCAACTACCAGCGGCGGATGTCGGGTTCCTGAATCCCAAGCCTCCGGTCAGTCGACACCGCTCCACTGGCGGATCGCCTTCACAAGGCCCGGAATGTCGTGCTGCCCGGCCTCGAAAGCCGGCTCCACTCCGTGCTTCCGGAGGGTCGCGCTCGTCACCGGACCGATGCTCCCCGCCGCGCAGCCATCCGGCCACGGAAGCCCGAGCTTGAAGAAATTCTCCACCGTCGAACTGGAGGTGAAGGTCACCAGGTCGGCACCCTCTTCCTTGAACCGCTCGGCGGCACCGGTCGGATCGGCGGTCTCCGGCACGGTCTTGTAGGCGGCGCACTCGTCGACGATGGCACCCTGCTTCACCAGCCCGTCGTAGATGACATCCCGCGCCTCCTGGGCCCGGACCCAGAGCACGGTCAGGTTCTCGATCGATTCCTTCTCGAAGGCCTCGACCAGTCCTTCCGCGACGAAGCGCTCGGGCATCAGATCCACGCCGAAACGATACTCCTTCAGCTTGTTGGCGGTTCCCTGGCCGATCACGGCGATGCGCGGATTGCCGAGACTGCGGGCATCCTCGTAAATGGTGAAAAAGGCATCGAAAAAGCGCTCCACCCCGTTCGGGCTGGAAAAGACCAGCCAGTCGTATTCGTGGGCATGGGCCACCGACTCGGCGAAGCCCTGCTTGTCGTCGGGCTTCTCGATCCGGATGGTCGGCAACTCGACCACGTCCGCGCCCAGATCCGCGAGATCACGGCTCAGGGCACCCGCCTGCTCGCGGGTCCGGGTGACCACGATCCGCTTGCCGAACAAGGGCCGTGTTTCAAACCAGTTGATCTTTTCGCGCTCGGTCACCACGTCACCGATCACCGCCACGGCCGGACTTTTGAAATCCTCGCGCTCGGCGATGTCCGCGATGTCCGCGAGAGTGCCGTTGATCGTCCTCTGCCGGCCCGTCGTCGCCCAGCGAACCAACGCGATCGGCGTCGAGGGTTCCGCTCCGCCGGCCACCAGCGAGTCCGCGATCTCGCGCAATCTCGCCACGCCCATGAGAAAGACCTTGGTTCCCGGGGCCTTGGCGATCTGGGCGTAGTCGATCGAACTCCCGCCCTTGGTCGGATCCTCGTGGCCGGTGAAGAGCGTGAGCTGCGAGCAGTGATCGCGGTGGGTCACGGGGATTCCGGCGTAGGCCGGGCCCCCGATCGCGGAACTGATGCCCGGCACGATCTCGAAGGCCACGCCCGCTTCCGCCAGTTCCGCGGCCTCCTCGCCGCCGCGACCGAAGATCATCGGATCCCCGCCCTTCAGCCGGACCACCGTCTGCCCCTTGCGGGTGCGGTCGACGATCAACCCGTTGATCTGGTCCTGCGGCAGTACGTGATCCTTCGCCCGCTTGCCGACGTAGACCCTCTCCGCGCCGGGCTTCATCCAGCGCAGGATCTCCGGACTACTAAGGGCATCGTAGACCACTACGTCGGCACGTTCGACACATTCCTTGGCCCTCAGGGTCACCAGGCCGAGATCCCCCGGCCCCGCACCCACCAGATAACAGATTCCTTTCTTGCTCATGCCAATGATTCAAACAGTTCGCCCGCCACTTCAATGGGATCCTGGCCCGCCGCCGCCCCTTCCCGCGGCTTTCCACCCTCCTCCGGAAAGACCCGCCCGGTCATCGAAAGCACACCGTCCTCGAGGCGCGTGACCACTCCGACCGGTGTGTGACACCCCCCGTCGAGCAGGCGCAGGAACTCCCGCTCCGCGGTGATCCGGATGAAGGTCGGCTCGTCGTTGATCGCCGCGATGGCCCCGCGGGCCGACTCGTCGTCCGAGCGGATCTCGAAGGCGATCGCCCCCTGCCCGGCCGCCGGCAGGAACTCCGCCTCGTCCAAGGGGTGAAAATGCAGGGTCGTCTCCTCCAGTTCGAGTTCCGTGTCCATCGGGTGACCCAGTCGCACCAGCCCAGCCTCGGCCAGCATGATCGCGTCGAATTCCCCCTCCGCCAGCTTGCGCAGGCGGGTCGGCACGTTGCCGCGGATGTCGACGAGTTGCAGGTCCGGCCTGAGCCATTCGAGCTGTCTGGCCCGGCGCACGCTGCTGGTGCCCACCCGCGCGCCCTCGCCGAGGGCATCGAGCCCGCCGGGATCCGGAGAGACGAGCACGTCCCGGATGGGTGCCCGCGGCAGCACCCCGGCGATCTCGAAATGCTCCTCGAGCACCGTCGGCACGTCCTTCAAGGAATGCACCGCGATGTCGATCCGTCCCTCCTCGAGGGCGATTTCCAGTTCCTTGATGAAGACCCCCTTGTCGTAGATGCCCTCGGCCTTCGCCACCTCGGACAGGGCCACGTCCGTCCTCCGGTCCCCGGTCGTCTTGATCACCACCCGCTCGAGCGTCCGCTCCGGAAACGCCGCCCCGAGCGCCGCTTCCGTCGCCCTCGCCTGCACAAGTGCCAGCTCACTGCCGCGGGTTCCGATCCTCAACTTGCTCATGTCCCGGGCAGGTTCAGCTTTTCGAGTTCCTCGTCAATGATCCGCGCACAATCCTCGATCTGTCGCTCGCGCCGCCCCCTCGCCTCGGCGGCGAGCTGCTCGAGCGTGTCGATGTCGTAGAGATACACTTCCTCGATCTCGCCCACCTCCGGGTCGATGTCACGCGGCACGGCGATGTCGATGAGGAACAGCGGGCGGAACTTCCGCACGCGCCGCACCGCCTCGACGTGGAAGGGCTTGACCACCGGATGGGGTGCGGAGGTCGATGAAATCACCACATCCACTCCCGCGAGCGTCGCCTGCCAGTCGTCGTAGCGAACGGCCCGGCCTCCCATCTCCTCGGCCAGGCTCTCGGCCCTTTCAAAGGATCTATTGGTCACGAACACGCTGGTGGCCCCGCGCGAGACCAGCGCCTTGGCGGTCTGTCGACTCATTTCCCCGGCGCCGATCACGATCACCCGGCAGCCCTTGAGCTTGCCGAAAATCTTCTCCGCCAGCTCCACCGCCGTGCCGGCCACCGAGGTGGCCCCCTCCTGGATCGAGGTTTCGGTGCGGATCTTCTTGCCGATGCCGAAGGCTCGCTGGAACAGGCGGTTGAGCACGCCCGAGGTGGCCCCGGCCGCATGGGCCCGGCGGTAGGCGTCCTTGACCTGCCCGAAAATCTCGGTTTCGCCGAGCACCATGGAATCGAGGCCGCCCGCCACGCGGCACAAGTGCCTGGCGGCGTCGAGCCGGCGCATCTCATACCAGTGATCCGACGCACCGGTGTCCACCACCCGGCGCAGCGAGGCGATCATTTCGTCACCGGACGGACCCGCGAGGTAGAACTCGGTGCGATTGCAAGTCGAGAGCACCACGCCCTCCTCGATCCCCTGCGCCTCCGCCAGCTCCCGCGCCTTTTCGCCGAGGCGCACCGGCGGCACGGCGAAGCGCTCGCGGACTTCGACCGGAGCGCTGCGGTGGTTGAGACCGAGACAAACAAGCTCCATCAGACAAAGGCGAACACTGAAAGGGAAACGACGAACAGCAGGACCGTCAGCAGCGAGAACTTCCGGCCGGTCAGGCCGCGGAACTGCGAGATCCCGACCAGGGCGGCATAGGCGGCCCAGACGACCACCGCGGCGATCAGGTGCGCGCCGGCAGATCCCTCGTGGGGCATGCGGAAGCCGGCGACCACGCCCACCGTGAGCATGAGCCACCCGAGCCACAGCAACCGGCGCCCGGAGACCAGCAACTCACGCACCGGCGGCAGGTTGCGGAACAGCCCGGAATTCAGGTGGTGCTCCTTCAGTTGACGGTCGAGCACGAGGAACATCACCGAGGACACCGCGGCCAGTCCCAGCGCCCCGTAACCGAGCACCGACATCGCCGAATGCATTTCGCGCCATGCATTCGTGGCCACCACGCGCTGCGGGTCCCGCTCCAGCACACCGGGGATGAGCGCCATTCCCTGGAAAAGCACCACCACGGGTGCCGAGAAAAGCCCCAGCAGGGAAAGCCGGTAGGTCGGCCCGACGAGGAGGTAGATCAGCGTCAGCGACCAGGCGAGGAAGACGAGAATTTCTCCCAAGCCGATCAGCGGACAGGCACCGCGGGCCTCGCCCCGCACCGCGAGGAAACCGAGCTGGGCCAGAAACGCCCCCCCCATCCAGAAAACCGTGGCCCGGCTCCGGTGGCCGTGGCGGAGCGACCGCACTCCGACCGCCCCGCCGATCGCGGCGAGCAGCGTGGAAACGATCAAAAACCAGAAGTACACGCCCCCCCATGACCCTTCCCGGCCTTCCACGCAAGCGCTATGGAACGCTATGGAGTGGCGCCTTCCATGCGCCATGCCGGGGCGCGGCCGCTTTCAGCCGCTTCGAAACAGACCGCCTGCGATGGAACGCCCGACCGCCATGCACAAAAGCGCGTCTCCTCTGCGATCAGAGATCGCCCGGCCCCGCTATGGCGCTTCCAAAGCGCCACTCCCCGGCTTCAGCGAGTAAAGCACCGACATCCGCACGGCGATGCCGTTCTCGACCTGACGGTTGATCAGGCTCCGCTCGTAGTCCATCGCCTCGTCGCAGAGTTCGACGCCGCGGTTCACCGGTCCGGGGTGCATCAGCCAGATTCCCTTGTCCGCCAGCTCCTTCAACCGCTCGCAGGTCACGCCATACACGCGGTGATACTCTCGCAGACTCGGGAAAAACTGGACGTCCTGGCGTTCCATCTGGACCCGCAGCAGATAGACGACATCCGGCCCCCAGGCCATTGCCTCGCCGTAGTCGGTGAAACGCCGGACTCCCTCGGGCGTCGCCTTGGGCACCAGCGATCCGGGACCGAGATAGGCCACCTCGACTCCGAGCCGCCGCAGCACCGTGCTGGTCGAGCGGGCGACCCGGCTGTGCAGGATGTCGCCGACGATGAGCACCCGCCGGCCCGCCATTTCCGGGAACACCTCCTTGACCGTGAAGGCATCGAGCAGCCCCTGGGTCGGGTGCGCGTGGGCGCCGTCGCCGGCATTCACCACGCTGGCCCGGGTATGGCGCGCGATCATCCCCGGCAGCCCGCTGCGACTGTGGCGCACGACGATGTAGTCGGTGCGCATCGCCTGCAGGGTCTCGACCGTTTCCCGCACCGACTCGCCCTTCACCACCGAGGAATGCGGCACGTCGAAGTTGGTGACGTCGGCCGACAAGCGCTTCGCCGCCACCTCGAAGGACGAGTGCGTCCGCGTCGAGGGTTCGTAGAAGAGCATCAGCACCGACTTGCCCTTCAGCGCCGGAACCTTCTTCACCGAGCGGGTGAACAGCTCCTTGAAGGGCACCGCCTCGTCGAGAATCCGGTCGATCTCCTCACGGGAGAGAGAAGCGAGTTCGAGAAGATCCTTACGCGCCATGGAGCTCGGGGAAGAAATAGAGGGTTCCGAAGACAAGGACAAGCACCGCGATGATGGTCATGAAGCCGGCGTGATGCCGCGACAGCGGTCGACGCCACGCCACCCAGCCGGCGATCAGCAGCACCCCGGCGCTGATCCCGCCGATCGCGCTCATGATGGCGGTTCCGTACCAGTCCGCCTGAACCGCCTGGCCGAGCCACTCGAAGGGCAGGTCGAAAGGCTGCGCCTTCGAGAACCACAGGCTCTCCATGATCAACAGCGCCACCGCCGCAAGCGCGAGGAGGTAGAACAGGATCATCACCGGCACCGAGACGGTCCGGCGGGCCAGGGCCTCGACCGGAGAGACCGCCGGCCCCGCGTCCATCCGTCGCAGCCGCATCAGCTCCTCATCGGTGTGCCGCCGCGCCGGCAGCGATCCATCCGGCCGGTGCCGGACCGGCTTCGGCTGATCGACCACCAGACTTGCGGACTTCCGGAGAGAGTGCGGAGGCGGGGTTCCGGTCACGGGCGATTCATCCTCCTTGACCTCCAAATGCGACGCTTCACCCGCTTGTGGCATGACCGTCCCGGTCATGGGCGGTTCGTCCGGCAACGCCCTTGCCTCTCCACTCACTTCCAACTCCTCTGATCCATGACCGGGACGGTCATGCCACGAAGCATCCCTCGCCGGATCCGGCTGCTCAAATACCGCCGCCTTGAGTTCATCCACCTCATCCGAACCGGGTGCCGGCTCCTCCCTCCTCACCCCTGGCGCATCGGGCGGCGGGCCGTCGGCCGAAATCCCGAGCGACTCCCGCAGCTTGGCGAGTTCCTCGGCGGTCTTTCGGCGTTCGGGAAGCGGGCTCATTCCCTGCTGCGGATCTCGACCTTGTCCTCGCCGTCGGTGTTCGCCAGCGAGACGTGAACGTGATCATGCCGATCGGTCTCGAGCGGGATGCCGACGTAGTCCGGCTGGACCGGCAGTTCCCGGTGCCCCCGGTCGATCAGCACCGCCAGCTCGACCCGGCCCGGACGGCCGTAGTCGGAAATCGCATCCAGTGCCGCGCGGATCGTTCGCCCGGTGAAGAGCACGTCGTCGACCAGCACGATCTCCGCTCCATCGACCTCGAAGGTGATGTCGCTGCCCTGCAGCTTCGGATTCTCCCGCAGGTGTTCGTAGTCGTCGCGGTAGAGCGAAATATCGAGCGTGCCGAAGTCCACTTCCTTTCCGCTCGCCGCCAGCTTGTCGCGCAGGCGCTCGGCCACTTCGTCGCCCCGGCTGCGGATCCCGACCAGGGCGATCGCCCGGCCCGCGCTGCCCGCCAGAATCATTTCGGCCAGCCGGTCGACGCCGGCCGCCATCTCGCTCGCATCCAGTCCCCGGATCATGTCGTTTCAAAGTGAAGGATTCCAATGTCGCGACGCCGCTGCATCCCGTCGAAGCGGACCTGGTCGGCGGCCACGTGCGCCGCATCGACCGCGGCCTTGCGATCCACGCCGCCCGCCACCACGGCCAGCACCCGGCCGCCGTTGGTCTGCCAGTCGTCTCCGGAGCGCTTCGTCCCCGCGTGATACACCCGCGCGTCGCCGATCGCATCGAGGCCGGTAATCACATCGCCCGATCGCGAACCCGCCGGGTAGCCGGCCGAGGCCAGCACCACGCAAACGCTCCAGCCTTCGTCGAAGGTAAGGAGATCGGAACGCAACTCGCCCTGCGCGCCGCCCAGGCAGAAGCCGGCCAGATCACCCTTCACCAGCGGCATCACCGCCTGGCACTCCGGATCCCCGAAGCGGCAGTTGTACTCGATGACCTTCGGACCCTCCGGGGTCAGCATCAGGCCGAAGTAAAGGAAGCCGCGGTAGGGAAGATTCTCCGAGCGCAGCCCCGCCACCGTCGGAGCGACCACCTCCTGCTCGATGCGTTCCAGCGTCGCGGCGGGAATCAGCCGCCGGCTCGCGACCGCCCCCATGCCCCCGGTATTGTCGCCCCGGTCGTCCTCGCCGATCCGCTTGTAGTCCCGGGCCGGCGTGAAGATGAGATACTCGTCATCCACCACTGCGGCGAAAATCGAAACCTCCGGCCCCGTGAGAAACTCCTCGACCAACACCCGGCCTTCGCCGAAGCGCTTCTGGACGAAGACCTCGTCGAGAAAGGCCTCACCCTGGGATTCCTCGAGGCAGACCGCGACGCCCTTTCCCGCGGCGAGTCCATCGAATTTGAGAACGACCGGATAGTGCCCGCCGATCGCGGCCCTGGCCTCCGCCAGGCTTCCCGCCGCGACCGCACCCCCGGTGGGAATGCCGTGTCGCTCCATGAAACGCTTGGCGAACTCCTTCGAAGCCTCCAGCTGCGCCGACTGCTTGTGCGGTCCCCAGCAGGGGATGCCCGCTTCTTCGCAGAGATTGGCGAGCCCCTCGCCCTTGACCAGGTAGCTCTCCTCACCGGCCACGCAAAGCTCGATGTCGTTGACGCCCATCCACTCGATCAGGGCCTCCAATCCATCGACCTCGACCGGCTGCGCGATTTCCGCGATCGCGTCGCTTCCCGGGAAACAGAACAGGTCCGTCGGTTCCGGCGACTCATCGAACGCCCGCAGCAGCGCGTGCTCGCGCCCTCCTTTTCCTACCACCAAGATCTTCATCCGCGCCCTTTCTCCCCGATCCGCGCCCCGGCATCAACCCCGAACCGGGCTGAACCTGAACGAGCCCCGCCCGCTCCCTCCTCCGGCATCCCCAACGCGCCGAGCCAGGCTTCACCCCCGCGGCCACATGACTGCAAGATAGGCGGCGTAGGCCGCGAGCAGGATCCAGCCCTCCCGCCGCCCGACCACCCGGCCGCTGCGCATCATCGGCCACAGCAAGACCGCCGTCCCGAGCAGGAAGGCCTGATCGACCGGCCGCACGCCCGCCCCGACGATCGGGTGGATGACCGACGCCAGGCCGAGGACGAAAAGGACGTTGAAGATGTTGGACCCAATCACGTTTCCCAGCGCGATGTCCGACTGGCCCCGCAAGGCTCCGATCACCGAGGTTGCCAGTTCCGGCATCGACGTCCCGGCGGCGATGATCGTCAACCCGATGACCGCCTCCGAAACACCCAGGGCCCGCGCGATGACGATCGAGTGGTCCACCAGCAGCTTCGAGCCCGCCGCCAGCAGCCCCAGCCCGATCACCAGATAGAGCACCGCCCGACCCACCGGAATCGGGCTTTTCCCCGCGCCGGACTCCCTCCGCTCGAGCCGTGCCTGACGAACGATCCACACCGTGTAGAAAATGCTCGCCACCACCAGTAAGGCACCCTCCAAGCGGGACACGTTTCCGTCCCACAGCACCGCCAGTGCGGCAAGGCTCACGCCGACCATCACCGGCCCGTCGCGGCGGATCGCCTCGGATTCGACCTTCACCGGCCGGATCACCGCCGCCAATCCGAGAATCACCGCGATGTTGAAGATGTTCGAGCCGACGACGTTGCCCACCGCGATCCCCGGTTGACCGCTCCATGCCGCCTTCAACGACACCAGCAACTCGGGCGAAGAAGTGCCGTAGGCGACCACCGTCAGGCCCACCACAAGCGTGGTCAGGCCCAGCCGAAGCGCCAGACCGGCACCGCCCTTCACCAACCACTCCGCGCCCCAGAACAGGAGACCGAAGCCGAGCGTTGTCAGCAGGATCGAAACAATCACCAGCCATCCGTAACAAAGCCGCTTCGGGCCGTCGATTGGGATCCGGAAACCATTCTTCAATCGCTTCCACATCGGCCCGGGAACCCTGCCGTTGATCCGGGGAAACTGGTGGTTCAAGCTTACCTCCCACGGCTGGGCTCTGATACACGCACGGCGACGATCAAATCATCAGGTCATGAGGATCACCGTTTTCAGCACCAAACCGTATGATCAGGAATTCCTCGATGCCGCCAACCGGCAGAAGGAACACGATCTCGTCTACCATGAAGCACGGAGTCGCGCTTTTGAACACCAGCCGCGGCGGTCTGGTCGACACCACCGCCGTGATTGCCGGATTGAAGTCCGGCAAGATCGGCAACCTCGGCATCGACGTCTACGAGGAGGAGGATCGTCTGTTCTTCGAGGACCAGTCGACCACGGTGTTGCAGGACGATGTTTTTGCCCGCCTTCTCACCTTTCCCAACGTCCTCATCACCGGCCACCAGGCCTTCTTCACCCGCAACGCCCTGACCCAGATTGCCCGCACGACCCTGGCCAACCTGAGTCAGCTCGAATGCGGTGAAGCCTGTTCCAACACCGTGACCGCGGATCGGGACGGCTGAGGCGTCTGTCGGCAGCTCACCGGACCGGGGGATCAAAACTCCGAACCGGCAAGCGGATCAACCGCACGCTCCGGACCGGCAGGTTGATACCGTCGCAGCCGATCTCTTCGCCATTGAGGACATCGGATCCGCGATCATGAAAACTCCCGTCGGCTTCGAGGCGGACCGTGACGGACTGATCGAGGACGTTGACCAGCAGGATCAGCAGGCCGTCATCCTCCCGGACGAAGCGGTGCATCACCCCGAAAGCTCCCGGAAGATCCGTCCGCTGCACCCGCAGGGGCCGCCCGCTCAATACGTGCTCCAGCTCCCGCCCCAGCCTTCGGGAGACGTCCTCCGCCGAGCCCTTCTCCACCGACGCCTCCGTGCTCAGAAAATCCGTCGCCTCAACCGGATGAGGAAAACCGTAGGAATCCAGCAACGGAGTCCTGTCTCCGTAATTCAAAAGGCGATGCCCCGCCTCCTTCGCTCTTCTCAGGGCCGCCAACGCCTCTCCGGAAAGATGGCGCACGTTCGGGATGATGAGCACCCGGCAGTCCTCCGGCACGCCATCGGCCTCCAGCTTGTCCTCGGTCACGAAACCGATCCGCAGACCGTGGAAACAACTGCCTTCATACACCCGGTGCAGGGCGTCGATGTGCGCCTGGTCGTGGATATAGGATGATTTGGAAACCAGCAACCGGACCGGGCGTTCCTCCACACCCGCGAGGCGTTCGACCTCGGGACCGAAGGCATTCAATTCGAGCATCGTGTGGAAATACTCCGCCGCTGCCAAAGGCTGGGTGGAGAGACTGCTGCGGAACCACCAGTGAAAATACTTTTTCGGAAACGGGTCTGGTCCCCACCGGCGGTGCCAATACCACGCCATGTTTCCGATCAGCCCGTGAAGGTGCGCCAGCCACAGGGTTGCCCGTCCGTGATCGACCGGCAGGTCCGGGATCCGGATCGCGTTGATCGAGAAGGCGTGATACTCGAAGTCGACGATCGGGCGCGAGGGCGGCAGCGAGGTCAGGTAGTCGTAGGTGAAGGACTGCCCGAGCCAGTGAAAAGCGTAAGGTTCCTCGTCGTAGTCCGACGCCGCCATCCGGGGTTCGGTCACCGGCAGCGGACGCGTATCGAGCCCCTGGATCTGACAAAAAGGCGTCAACGCCTCCCGATCGATCCCGTGGCCGACGGCGTCTGGCATCGGTCCGAGGCTGGAATTGTCCTGCGACTTCAAATGAACCGCCGCGCCCGGCACGTGTTCGCGAATCACCCCGCTGAAAAAGCCGAAGAACGAACTCACGCGGTGGTTGTGAAAACTCACCCGGTCGAACCATTCGCCGGCCGGGCATGACTCCGGCTGACTGGTCTTCGGCGGGGGAATTTCTTCAAAAGTTCCGAATCCGCTTCGCCACCGTTCGTTCAACCGCTCGATCGTCCCGTGCCGCTCGCGCAGCCATTCCCGGTATTTACCGACGCCATGGGGGCTCCACTCCTCCATACTGAAGAAGGGTTCATTCGCCATGTCCCAGGCCACGACGGCATCGAGCCCGCCGAGTACCGGAAGGACCCTGCCACCGATCTCCCGAATCAATTCACGAGTCCCGGGGTGGTCGATGTCGAGCGCCACGCCGTTCCCCCGGAAGCTCGTGATGCCCGGCCAGCGACGCTCGAGAACTTCCGCATCCCCTCCCCAGTGGAACAGCACGTTGATCTTGAATCCCTTCGCGGCGAAGCCCCGGATCTGCTCGACATGGGTGTCCAGCAGCTCCTGCCGGAAGCCTCCATCCGGACCGATGAACTGGGGCAGCGACACCCCGTGTTCGATGACCCCCACGCCCATTTCACGCATCTCGTCGAGGAAGCGGTCGAGCCTCGCACGCGATTCCCGCGCCTGCTCTGGATGGAGCGAGAGGTCGACGAGTTCCTTGCGGATCATGTTGAAGCCACCGGGAAACACGGCACGATCGCCCATGCGGAAGTAGCCGTCGGCGAAGCGCATCCGCTCCCAGTCCGGCCTGAAGGTCACAGGCCAATCACGCTGTGCCGTCAACCGCGCGGCGGCCTGCTCCACCAGTGCAAATGCCCCGTCGAGTTCCCGCTTGAGATGTTCCCGGTAACGTTGGGCCGCCACCTCGGGAGCGGGCGGTTCATCACCGTGGAAGATCCAGTCGCCGACGAGCGCCTGCTTCATCAGCGCGGGATTCTCCAGCTCCCACTCGATGTAATCCGCAAACCATCGCGCGACCTGCAGGTCGATTCGTCCGGCCTCCGCAGCGTAGCCCGCCGCCCCGTCGATCAACTCCGCCGTCCGCTCAAGACTCCCGCGCAGTTCGACCAGACGTTCCTCGTGGTCCACCGTCGCACCCGGTGACACCCCGGAGCAGAGCACGAGAAGCGATGCCATGACGCCTCGGGACCGGAAGATCATCGGGACATTCAACGGGGCCGGGACCCCCGCTCTTTCCACACGCTCTTCTCGGAATAGCGCAACGCCGCAACAGCATGGGTTCGACGACTCACGCGGGGATTCGGATGGGTGTCACTGAAAGTGGTGGGCAGAGCGGTTGGGGTGACCGCGAAGCAGCGGTCCGCGGCCGGACGTTTCACGCCCGGTGTCCCTCCCTTGCTCCCCGGCTTCACTCCGCCCCGGATGGCGAGCCTCCGGAAAATCTGGAGTGCGGCGATTCATCGCCGGTGGCCCGGCTCGCATTGAAATGCTTCGCCAAAGCGGCGATGAATCGCCGCACTCTAGAGGGGGGACGCCTCGCGGCCGGCAAGTCCCGGCCATGCCCACCACTTTCAGTGACACCCGATTCGGATTGCAGCAAGCCACCAGCCCCCCTACTCAGGCGAGGTGATCCTCGGGGGAGATTTCGGTGGAACGCGGATCAAGCTGGGCTTGATTGACGAAGGATGTGTCGTCGCCTCAACGGTGGTCGACTCGATGGCCCATCTCCCGAGCGCCGAGTGGTTCCCGACGCTCGATCAAGCCGTCACCGACTTGTGCCGGACGTCGGGGGTCCGTCGGCAAGCGATCGACGCCATGGTATGGGCACTGCCACTCATCATCGATCCCGGTCTGCGACGGGCGACCCGGGCCTTCGGCAAGTTCGAGGACGTGACCGATGAGGACTTCTGCTCACGGGCGGAAGAGCGGTTCGGGCTTCCGCTACTGCTGGATGGCGACGCCCGGGCGGCGGCCATCGGCGAGTGGCAGGCGGGTGCCGGCAAGGGCTCCGATGATCTGGTCATGATCACGCTCGGCACCGGCATCGGCACGGGCGTGATCCAGAACGGATACCCGGTCCGCGGCCGGACCGGCATGGCGGGCACCCTGGGAGGACTCTCCATCACTCATCTCGGCTCTCCGGGCAGTGACCGCGTGGCTCCCGGCTGCACCGAGGGACAGGTCGCCACCTGGGCCCTGCCAGAGCGGGTTGCCGCCCATCCGGAATTCGGCGCCAGTTCTCTGTCGAACGTGTCCCCAGTCGACTATCAGGCCTTGTTTTCGCACGCCGCCCAGGGCGATCCGCTGGCCTGCACGATCCGCGACCACGCCCTCGAAGCCTGGGGCGCGCTCACCCTCAACCTGATCCAGGCGTTCGACCCCGGGCGAGTCGTCATCGGCGGCGGCATCATGGCGGCGGCCGAAATCATCCTGCCGCCGGTGCGGCGGTTCGTCCGTGACCACGCGATCCAGCCCGGGGGTCCCGTGGAAATTGTCGCCGGCACCCTTGGCGACCACGCCGCACTGATCGGATGCGAATGGATTTGGAACCACGCCAGCCGGTGACCCCCAACTACGACAAGTTTCCGAAGGTGGAAGTTCCCGGCTGCTGCCTCCGCGGATGGGAGGCCGTGACCACCCGCCTCAAGGAGGCGATGGACACCCGCAAGGCTCGCCGCACCGTCCTCACGTTCGAGTGCTACAGCGGGGTGTTCATCGACGAAATCACCCGGGCGCTCTCCGGCGCCTTTCCCGAAGCGCTGTTCCTGCAGAGCGACGAGGCGTTTCACGATGGCGAAGAGATCGACCGCCGCGTCGCCCCCTTCAACGGTGGCGATGACCCGGTCTTCGGCTGGTTGACCCGCCTGCGGATGCAGGACTTCCTCGATCCCGAGAAGATCACCTCGATGCAGGAGCGGATCGGGCACTCCGAGGTCGCCCTCGTCATCCTCATCGGCCCCGGTGCCAGCCTGATCCATCCCGGCGACCTGCTCGTCTACGCCGACCTCGCGCGCTGGGAGGCCCAGCTGCGGATGCGCCGCGACGAGATCTCCAACCTCGGCGTCGAGAACCGCGGGCTGAAATGGAGCCTGCAGTACAAGCGAGCCTTCTTCACCGACTGGCGGGTCTGCGACAAACTCAAGCGCGAGCTGATGGATCGATGGGACTTCGTCCTCGATACCCACCAACCGGGCGACCCGCGCATGGCCTCGGGTGAGGCCGTTCGCGAAGGACTGCTCGAGGCCGCACGGCGACCCTTCCGGGTGGTTCCCTTCTTCGATCCCGGCCCGTGGGGCGGACAGTGGATGCGGAAGGTCTGCGACCTCGACCCGGAACCGGAGAACTTCGCCTGGTGCTTCGACTGCGTGCCCGAGGAAAACAGCCTGTTGCTCGACTTCGACGGGACCGTGATGGAACTCCCGTCGATCAACGTCGTCTTCCACCAGCCGCGGGAGTTGCTCGGCGAAAGGGTCTTCTCGCGCTTTGGTGCCGAGTTCCCGATCCGCTTCGATTTCCTCGACACGATGGACGGCGGCAACCTGTCGTTCCAGGTCCACCCGCTGACCGACTACATCCAACGCCACTTCGGGATGCACTACACCCAGGACGAGTCCTACTACATCCTCGATGCCGACGAGGGTGCGGAGGTCTTTCTCGGACTGCGCGAGGGCGTCGACCCGGAGGAAATGATCGACGACCTGCGAACCGCCCAGCGCGGGGAGAAGACCTTCGACGACGAGCGCTTCGTCGCCCGCTTCCCGGCGAAGAAGCACGACCATTTCCTAATCCCGGCGGGCACCTGCCACTGCAGCGGCCGCAACAGCATGGTCCTCGAGATCAGCGCCACGCCCTACATCTTCACCTTCAAGCTGTGGGACTGGGGCCGCCTCGGCCTCGACGGACTCCCCCGCCCGATCAACATCGAGCGCGGCATCGCGAACATCCGCTGGGAGCGCGACGAGAGCTGGGCGAAGGAGAACCTGGTCAACCGCATCGAGCCGGTCGCCTCCGGCGATGGCTGGCGCGAGGAACGCACCGGACTCCACGAACTCGAGTTCATCGAAACCCGCCGTCACTGGTTCACCGGCACCGTCGAACACCACACCGGCGGCGGCGTGAACGTGCTCAACCTGATCGAGGGCCGCGAGGCCGTCGTCGAGAGCCCGACCGGAGCATTCGCGCCGTTTGTGGTTCACTATGCCGAGACCTTCATCGTCCCCGCCGCCGTAGGATCCTACACGATCCGCCCGCACGGCAAGGCGGTCGGCACCGAGTGCGCCACCCTCAAGGCCTTCGTCAGGACCTGACAGGCCGCACCTCCCATGAGCACCATTCCCTCCGCCGCGGGGCCGATCCACCGCCCCAACCTCCCCTTCCTCATCTTCATCTGCGTCGCCTCGACCCTCGGCGGCCTGCTGTGGGGCTTCGACGCGATCGTGATCTCGGGCACCACCGATGCGGTGAAGGCCCAGTTCACGCTCTCGCCACTCATGGAGGGCTTCTTCGTCAGCTCGGGCCTGCTGGGTGCCGTCATCGGATCGGGGCTCGCCGGCTGGCTGGCCGACCGTTTCGGCCGCAGTCGCAATCTGCTGCTGGCCGCCGTCCTGATGTGGCTCTCCGCCGTCGGCAGTGCCTTCGCCACCCACATCGAACTCCTGGTCTTCGCCCGCTGGCTCGGCGGCCTCGGCGTCGGCATCTCGGCGATGATCTGCCCGCTCTACATCTCGGAGATTTCCCCGGCGCACCTCCGTGGCCGTCTCGTGACGCTGTTCCAGTTCGCGATCACCGCCGGCATCATGATCGCGCTCTTCAACAACCTCGGCATCGTCCGCTGGTCCTCGAGTGCCGGGGACAGCGCGACTCCGGGCGGCTTCATGGAGTGGTTCCTGGTCAACGAAAGCTGGCGCACGATGTTCGCCTCCGAACTGATCCCCGGCACCCTCTTCCTCGGCCTCGCCGCGATGCTTCCGGAAAGCCCCCGCTGGCTGGTGAAGGCGGGGCGCGGCGAGCAGGCCGGGACCGTGCTCAAGCGGATTTTCGCCACCGGAGCGGACGAGGAACTCTCGGCCATCGAGCAAACGATCGCATCGGAGGACTCCCACCAGCATCGCTTCATCGATGTCTTCGCCCCGCGCTACCGCAAGCCGCTGGTCATCGCGATGCTGCTGGCGGCCTTCGCCCAGCTAAGCGGCATCAACACCGTCTTCTACTACGGCACCTCGCTGCTCAAGGAGGCCGGCCTGAACCCCGATGGTGCCTTCAGCGGCATGGCTGTGATCGGGTTCTTCAACATGATCTTCACCATTGTCGCCGTGCTGTTCGTCGACAAGCTCGGACGCCGTCGACTGCTGCAGATCGGCACCATCGGAGTGATCGCCTGCCTGATTGGCATGAGCGCCTGCTTCGGCAGCGGGAACAAGTCGCTGCTCATCCTCCTGATCTGCAGCTTCGTCGCCTTTTTCGCGTTCTCGCTCGGGCCGATCAAGTTCATCTTCGCCTCGGAAATCTTCCCCACCCACATCCGCTCGCACGCCGTGGCCATCGTGATCCTGACGATGTGGTCGAGCGACTGGCTCGTCGCCCAACTGGTGCCCACGCTCCGCGACGGACTCGGCGCTTCGGCGATGTTCCTGATCTTCGCCGCCTGCGTCCTGCCCCAGATCTTCATGGTCTGGAAATTCATGCCCGAAACCGCAGGGCGTTCGCTTGAGGACATCGAAAAGGATTATCTGCCATGACCGCCATGCCAACCCGACTTCTCGCCGTTTCACTCGCCGTCACGGTCGCCTGCAGCGCCGCACAGAATCTCGCTCCGCTGGCGACGCTCGAGGGCAATGGCCAGAATCTCGAGAGCCTCACCGACGGCCTCAAGGGAACCGACAACGGAAAGGAGTGGTTCGTTCAGGGCCAGTTCAGCGTGTGGGGCGGGATCGCCCGGCCGACCGTGACACTGTCCTGGGACCAACCCCGCACCATGAACAAGGTGGTGATCTACGACCGGCCCTCAGCCGATGAACACATGGCAGCCTGCCAGTTGAAGTTCAGCGACGGCTCCGAGGTCCAGGTCTGGGCGGTTCCGAACGACGGCTCACCCAGAACCGTGGTCTTCGAACCGCGCGAGGTCACCCGCATGACCCTGCATTGCGTCGACGGGGTCGGGCTTCAGATTGGCATCTCCGAACTCGAACTCTATCATGATCCCGGGGCGAAGCCGGAAGTCCGGAAACGGGAGCTCACCGACCTCGTCTCGCACGTCGATCCGACCATAGAGACCGGCCGCGGACGCTGGTTCTATTGCACGCCGGGCAGCCGTCCCTTTGGCATGGTCAGCGCCGGCGCCTACACCCGGAACAAGAACCAGCTCGGCGGCGGCTACAACTACAACAGCACCGAGATCCTCGGCTTCGCCCAGATCCGCAACTGGATGATGTCGGGCGTGAACGTGATGCCGGTGAGCGGCGATGTGAATCCGAACCTCGGCGAGCAGGGCTGGAAATCCCCCTTCTCCCACGAGACCGAAATCATCGAGCCGGGATACCACAAGCTGTTCCTCGACCGCTACCAGACGCAGGTCGAGTACAGCACCACCGACCGGGTCGCCTTCTACCGCCTCAAGCACGAAGGTTCCGCCGACCCGCAGCTCCTGCTCTCACTCGGTGGCTTTGTCGGCAACGTGAGCTACGTCGATGGCAAGGCAAAGCTCGTCAGCCCGACCCGCGTCGAGGGTTCCCATGGCATGACCGACCGGATCTGGGGCGGCCCGAAGCTCAGCCATGTGTTCTTCGTCATCGACTTCAACCGCCCGATCACGCGGATGGACGGCTGGAAGGGTGCCGGGGAAAAGCTCTCCAATCTCAAGGAGTTCGCCAACCCGGTGCCGGCAGGACGGATCATCGAAGGCAACGCGCAGGCCCTTTCGAAATACGTCCTCCGCAACCTCCCCGAGGAGCAGGCCGGCGTCGCACTGTCCTACGACGCCGAGCCCGGCGACGAACTCCTGTTCAAGATCGGCATCTCCTACACCAGCCTCGAAAACGCCCGCAGGAACCTCGAGGTGGAATGCCCGCACTGGGACTTCGACAAGGTGCGCCAGGAGTCGCGTGAGATCTGGAACGAGTGGCTCGGGAAGATCACCGTCAAGGGCGGCCCCGAGGACACCCGCGTCAAGTTCTACACCGACCTCTGGCATGTCCTGTTAGGACGCCACAAGCTGGATGACGTCAGCGGCGACTACCCGAGCTACATGGGCCCGCGGGCACCCGGCGAACCCGCCCTCAAGGTGCGAACCGTGCCGATGGACGAAAAGGGAAAGCCGAAGTTCCACATGTACAACTCCGACGCCTACTGGCTGACGATGTGGAACCTCAACATCCTCTGGGGCCTCGGGTGGCCGGAGCTGCTCGATGAATTCGCCGCCTGCCTGGTGCAGAATGAGAACGACGGCGGCCGCCTGCCCCGCGGGCCCTCGGCCGGCGGCTACACCGGCATCATGACCGGCTGCCCGGCCACCAGCCTGATCACCGCAACCTGGCAGAAGAACCTGCTGACCAAGGTGAATGCTCAGGCCGCCTACGAGGCGATGAAGCGCAGCCATCCGCTCCAGCTTCCCGAGAAGGTTTCGGTGGATCCACCTCGCCTCGGCGTCGCGGTTCAGGGTGCCTTCGAATACTGGGCGCTCGCGCAGATGGCGGAGGAACTCGGCCACCCGCAGGATGCCGCCTCATGGCAGGAGTGGATCGACTGCTGGAAGCGGTTCCACGACCCGGAGTCGAACCTGTTGAAGGGGCGCTGGGTCGAGGCCAACGACTGGCAGGGCACCTTCGGCGTGTCGCACGACATCCCCGGACTCGCCGAGCTGATGGGTGGCAATGAAGCACTGATGAAGAAGCTCAACCAGGCCTTCGAGGAAGAGGCCGACTCCGACTTCGTCTTTTCCTACGGCAAGGGCAAGGTCAGCTACGCCAACCAGCCCGGTTGCTCGAACGCCCACGTCTTCAGCCACGTCGGCTACCCGTGGATGAGCCAGTATTGGGTGCGGCGGGTCAGCCAGCAGGCCTACGGCGGAACCAACCCGAGTCTCGGTTACGGCGGCCACGACGAGGACCAGGGCCAGATGGGCGGCGTCAGCGCCCTGATGAAACTCGGCCTCTTCAGCCTGCGCGGCACCTGCTCAAAGGAACCGATGTACGAGATCACGACGCCCGAGTTCGACGAGATCGTCATCCAACTCGACCCGCGCTACTACCCCGGCAAGGAGTTCCGCATCGTCACCCATGACAACACTCCGGAGAACGTCTACATCCAGGAGGCCAGCCTCAACGGCATGCCGCTCCAGACCTTCCAATTCCCCCACACCGCATTCGCCAAGGGCGGCAAACTCGAGCTCTGGCTCGGCCCCGAACCGAACAAGAACTGGGGAGGCCGCTGACGGGCAGCAACGATAGAGAGTGCCCAAAGCCCCCCTTCACAAGCAAACCTCAGGCAGTCGGGGGAGGAGTGCGCCAGGCATTACCGGTCACCCGATTGACGCGCGGCACCGCCGCCACCCTTGTTGCCACCACTGGTGGTGCCGACTGCCGGACCGGACGAGGCGCTTCCCCCACGGGCTTTGCGCCCGGCACCCGCGGCCCCCGTTTCCACGTCTCCGGCCTCGATCAGTTTGGCCAGGGGCGGATGCTGGAGCGCCTTTGGATTGATCTGGCCGGTCTTTCCCGCCTGGAGAAAGAGCTTCTTTCCCCCGGGCAGGGGCACGCTCAATGGCTTCCGGGTCTTGTTGGTAATATCCATGAATCTGTTTGATTGTGCGCATCCTATCATGGGCACGCCCAGCCACCAGCTCGAACGGGCGGATCCTTCAGCGCTCAGCGTTATCCGTTCTTCAGCTCCTCGACCGGGCTGATCGGGCCGCGGCCAGAAGGGCGGGCAACACCCACGTTCACCAGCGAGCCTATCGATTGAACCCCTTGTGGTTCATGAACTCCCAAATGCGATCCATCCAGGTGTAGCTGCCGGTGCCCGGGGCGGCCTTTCTCTGAAAACAGTGGCCGCGTTTGGCGAGTGTGTGAAGGTCCGACTGGATGCCCATCCGGCGCAGCTGTTCCCAGCATTTAACCGAATTCATGGCGGCCCAGCCGTCCGCATCGCCGTGCAGGAACAGCATCGGACAGGTCGCCAGGTCGAAGGAAAACTCCGGAGCAAGCCGGGCATCGTCTGCGTTTCCGCCGGTCGCATTGTGGGAGTTTTCACCATCTGTCAGCGCATAGGCGGGGTAGATCGCGACCGCCCACTGGACGTTGCAGGCAAGCTTGTCCAGGTCGTCGATCGGCCGGTAGGAACGGCGCTTCGAGCTGGTCGCGCCCATCAGCGTCAGGTGTCCCCCGGCCGAGGATCCCATGATGCCGATCCGGTCCGGGTCGAGGCCTTTCGCCGCGGCCTTGCTCCGAACGATCCGGACGGCCCTCTGCAGATCCTGCCACGCCGTGGTGTGCTTCGCCAGCCCCCCCTGCGGACGGGGTGTGCGGTATTTCATCGTCACGACCGTCATGCCCTTTTCGTTCAGGTATCGCCTTGCAGGGGCCACTTCGAATCCGTCCGGATCGTTGCCTTGATACGAGCCACCCGAATAGATGATCTGGATCGCCTGGGTCGCGCGATCCTTGGGCATGTGCCACTCGAGGTAGGGCTGGCACTGCTTGGCCTGCACATCCGGCATCCGGCCTTCCGGCCAGACCGGCTCCTTGTGATGCTCGCCGCGTGCATCGTCGTTCGGATAGCGGGTCATCAGGTCGACTTCCGCACCGAGACGCCCGTCAAAATTCATCTGGCGGAAAAACTCGGGGATCCGGTCGAGCCAGTGGTCATAGGCGGCGCCGTCCTCCCCCCTGTCCGGGTTGCCCATGAAACCGTGGCCGCGATCCGCAAAGAGATGGAGCTCGGCCGGAATCTTCATCCGCCGAAGCTGACGGTAGATCTGCGTCGAGCCATTCGGAGAATAGACATCGGTCCCGCCATGGAAGAGTGCCATCGGACAAGTTCTGGCATCGAACTTGAACGCGTCCGTTAGTTTCACATCGATCGCATCCCCATCGCGTGTATTGGGACCCGTGAGGCCATCCGTGAGCGCGTAGGCCGTGTAGATGGGCACCGCCCAGTTGATGTGGCAGGGCAGTTGGTCGAGTTCGTCCACCGGCCCGTAAGCCGGTGTGAGTGCGCTCGTGCCAAGCAGAACCGCCAGGTGAGATCCGGCGGAAAAGCCAAGCACGCCGATCTTTTCCGGATCGAAGCCGCGCTTGGCCGCGTCGTTGCGCACCAGGCGAACGGCGCGCTGACCGTCCTCCCACGCGCTCTGGTAGATCGGCAAACCCTGCGGACGCGGCGTGCGGTAGGTCAGGCTCGCGCACACGAACCCGAGTTCGGTGAACCTTTTGGCGACCCGGTCGATCCACACCCCATCGCAGCAGTTCTGGTAGCCGCCACCGGAAATGAGCAGCATGCATGCCCCGTTCCTCTCCGCCGGCGCTTCGTACCAATCGAGGTGCGGCATGGCGTGATCCGCGGCCTTGAATCCCGGCACGGCGGCCTCCTGGGTGGTGGCCGCAATCTGCCGGGCCTGGAAATTCGGGATCTTTCCTTCCGGCCACAGCGCGACCCGGTCGGCAGCGGATGTCAGCACGGAGATCAGGAAGCAAAAAACCAGGCTCCATGTGTTTCTCATTGCGTGGATTCCTACCCAATCCGATCCACCGACACAATGTTGCGACGGTGGCTCGTTCCCTCGGTGGAGACTCAGGAAGGGGCGACGCCGGCTCCGAGTCCATTCCCGTGAAACCCCGTCCCTTGCGTTCAACCCATCGGGCTTGATGGAGGGGTACTTCACACAACCTCCGGGCTTCTGCGAGGAATCCGGTCGGGGCCGCGTATGCTTGACCGTGACCGACTCCAAAGCCTCCTTGATCAGCCGCCGCCGCGTCATCGGTGGCCTGGGGGCCGCCGCCCTGCCCTTGATCATCCCATCCCGATTGCTGGGCAAGGCATCCCCCTCGAACCAGATCAACCTGCTCATGCTCGGGACCGGGCGGCAGGCCTTCTTCACCAACCTCCCCACCCTGCTCGGCCTGCCCGAGGTCCGGATCGTCGCCGTGTGCGACGTCGATCGCAAGCGGGCGGAGGTCACCAAGACGAAGATCGATCAGACCTACGGCAATCGCGACTGCAAGCTATTCACCGACTGGCGCGAGGCGCTCGAAATGGAAGGACTCGACGCCGTGATGAACTCGACCCCCGACCATTGGCACGTGATCACTTCGCTGGCCGCGGTCGAGAAGGGCCTGCACGTCAGCTGCGAGAAGCCGCTCACCCGGTATCTCGCGGAGGGCCGGGTTCTTGCCGATGCCGTCAAGCGCAAGGGCGTCGTCTTCCGCACCGACTCGGAATGCCGGTCCCACGGCTACATGACGAAAGCCGCCGACCTCGCAATCAACGGCTACCTCGGCAAACTCAAGCGCTTCGAAGTGGGTGTGCCCCGCGAAAAAGGCGACGGCTTCGGTGATCCGAAACCGATGCCGGTGCCCGACCACCTCGACTATGAGATGTGGCTCGGACCCGCACCGCAGGCCCCTTACACGGTCGACCGCGTCCATCCAACAGCCCACAACGGTCGCCCGGGCTGGATGCGCATCCTCGACTACGGCGACGGCATTGTCACCAACTGGGGCACCCACCTCCTGGATGTCGCCAGCCTGATCAACGGCAGCGAACGCAGCGGCCCGATATCCGTCGAAGGCAATGGCAGCTTCCCGCCCGAGGGTTCGTTGTGGAACACCCTCGTCGATTTCGAGCTGCACTATCAATACGCCGACGGCGTCAGCCTCGACTACAAGATGGACGTTCCCTACCTGCGGGTGGAGGGCGACGAGGGCTGGATCCAGGCGCACTGGCACAGCCAGGGCGGACTCAAGGCCAGCGATCCGAAGCTGCTGCGCATCAAGCTCAAGGACTCCGACAAGCGGGTGCCGACCCGCGGCGACAAGGAGGACTTCATTTCCGCGATCCGCAATGGTACAAAGCCGATGGCCGACGCCGAGATCGGTCACCGGACCTGCTCCATCGGCCAGATCGGTCACATCGCGATCCAACGCGGCAAACGGCTGGAGTGGGATCCCGAGACCGAGCGATTCACCAACGACACGGATGTCAACACGCTGCTGACCGGCACTTATCGAGCCCCTTGGAAACTCTAACATGAAGATAATCCTCACCATCACCCTGCTGCTGACACACGCTCTGTTCGCCCGGAGTTTCTTCGCCTTCGACAACGGGCTCACCGACCTAAAGTCACCGGAGAAGCAGGCCGCTCTTCTCGCCGAATTGGGTTACGACGGACTGGTCGGTCGCGTTGGCAATCACGCCCGGATGCTCAAAGCCCTCGATCAGCGCGGACTCAAGCTGGGCGCCACCTATCTGGTTCTGAATGCCAACGCCACAAGCTGCCCGGTCCCCGACAAGGTCGTCTCCGAGCTCAAGGCGCTCAAGGGTCGCGAGACCAAGGTATGGTTGGCGGTCAATGGTCGCTCGACCGACGAGATCGTCGTCCCGTCGATCCGGAAGGTCTGCGACCTCGGAGCGGAACTCGGGCTCGAGGTCGTGCTCTACCCGCACACCAACTTCCACACCGACACCGTCGCGAGCTGCCTGCGCCTGCTTCGCCAGGTGGAGCGCAAGAACCTCGGTGTTTCCTTCAACCTCTGCCATTTCCTCAAGCAGAGCGACCCCGCCGATCTGGAGAAGACGATCCGCGCCGCCGCTCCCCACCTGAAGCTCGTCTCGATCAACGGTGCCGACACCGGCGACACGCGAGCCATGGGCTGGGACCGCCTGATCCGTCCGCTCGGCGAGGGTAGCTTCGAGGTTTCGCAGATGCTCAAGCTGCTCGACGAGATCGGCTACCGGGGCCCGGTCGGCCTCCAATGCTACGCGATCAAACAACCCGCCACGGTCCACCTCGCGAAGTCGATGGACGCCTGGCGCAGACTCACCGGGGATTCCCAGGCGACGGTGCCCGCGAAGGTTCCGGAGCTTCCTCTCCCCTGGCCGAGCGATATTGCGCCGCGACCTCGACTGCCGTCAGAGGCCGCTTCCACAACGCGATCTCGTCCAGCCAGCCCGTAAAGGGAGCAATCCCGCCCTCTTGCGGGCCGCTTCCGACGCGGAGTTCGCTGAGTTGCCCGGGAGGAGTCGGTGACGTCGATGGAAAGCGGGCGCTGAGGGGTCACCGTCGCCCGGTATAGATACTCGCGACACCGAAGGTCAGCGGGCAGGCCTCGGTTTCGGAAAACCCACATTCATCCATCAGTCGGGTCATCTCCCCGCCCATCGGGAACTCCTCGATCGAGCCGCCCAGGTACTCGTAGGCGTCCGGTTGGCGCGTGAGCCACCCGGCGAGCTTCGGCAGCACCCGGTGCAGATACCACCGGTAGGGTCGGCGCAGCACCCCCTCCGGTAGCGAAAAATCGAGAACCAGCAGGTGCCCGCCCGGACGCAGCACGCGGTGCATCTCCTTCAAGGCATCGGGGTAGCTCGCCATGTTCCGCAGGCCAAAGGCGACGGTCACCGCATCAAAGGACTCATCCTCGAAAGGCAGCGCCAAGGCATCGGCCACCAGGGTCTTGGCGAGACCCCGAGCCTTGGCGTGCTCGAGCATTTCCGCGCAGAAGTCACTGCCAATCACCTCGGCGTCCGGGCAGGCGTCCTGGATCTCCAGCGCAAGGTCCCCGGTGCCGGTCGCGATGTCCAGAACCCGCTCCGGTTTCCAGCCGCGGACGATACGCGCGACCTTGCGACGCCACAGGATGTCGGTGCCGAGACTCAGCACGTGATTGGTCGTGACGTAGCGGTCCGCGATGCGGGCGAAAGCCTCGCGCACGTACTCCGGGTCCTGAATGGTGCCACTGCCCACGCTTCCAGTTACCCCCGATTTGGATTTCGCCAAGCCTCGAACACAGCTCCACCCAACTGACATCTCCCACCTACCAGTGGCATGACCGTCCCGGTCATGAATGGGCCAGGCGCGCCATACCTGCCCCAATGGAAATCGATCACTCGCTCCGGGCCTCGGCCGCCCATGACCAGGACGGTCATGCCACTGGCAGGAAACGCGTCAACGATCATGGCTCCTCGCCCCCTTTCGTCTGCCCTTCCCCACGGATCCGATACTGATAGCTGGTCAACTCCCTCAGCCCCATCGGTCCGCGGGCATGCAGCTTCTCGGTGGAAATGCCGATCTCGGCCCCGAACCCGAACTCCTCACCATCGGCAAAGCGGCTGGAGACATTGTGGAACACACACGCCGAGTCAACGGCGGACAAAAAGCGCGACGCCGCGCCCTCGTCGCCGGTGACGATGCACTCGGAATGGTGGGATCCGTAGCTGTTGATGTGCGCCACCGCTTCATCGAGCGACTCGACCACCCGGATCGAGAGGATCAGGTCGAGATATTCGGTGCTCCAGTCCTCCTCGGTCGCTGCTTGGCAGTCGATCACCGCCCGCGTCCGCTTGCAGCCGCGGAGTTCTACCCCCTTGGCGCGCAGTGCTTCGGCGACACGCGGCAGGAAACCGGCAGCGACGGACTCGTGAACGAGCAGGGTTTCCATTGCATTGCACACGCCGGGCTTCTGGGTCTTGGCATCGACCGCGATCCGGACCGCCATGTCGGGGTCCGCGGCGGCGTCGACATAGGTGTGGCAGATGCCGTCGTAGTGCTTGATCACCGGCATGCGGGCCTGCGAGACGACCGTTCCGATCAAGCCCCGACCGCCGCGCGGAATGATCACGTCGAGCCACCTCTCCATCCTGCACAGCGCGGTCACGCTTTCACGGTCGGTGAAGGGGACAAGCTGGATCGCATTGTCGGGCATGCCGGCCGCAGCGCCCGCCGACGCCAAGGCCTCGGCTATCGCCCGGTTTGAGTGGATCGCCTCCGATCCCCCGCGGAGGATGGTCGCATTGCCCGCCTTGAGACAGAGCACCGCGGCATCGCTGGTGACGTTGGGACGACTCTCGAAAATGATCCCGATGGTCCCGATCGGCACCCGCACCTGCTCCAAACGCATGCCGTTCGGGCGGGTCCAGGACTCCATCACCTGGCCGACCGGATCGGGGAGCCCGGCGACCTGCTCGATTCCGCCGGCAATCGCCTCGACACGCGCCTCATCGAGCCGGAGCCGATCGAGCATGGCCGGGGCCAGGCCCTTTTCCCCGCCCGCTGAAAGATCCTTGGCGTTGGCCGCCAACACCGCCGGAGTCGCCTCGCGGAGTCCGGTCGCCATCGCGGCCAAGATCGCATTCTTCCCGTCCGTCGAGAGCTGAGAAAGCTTCAGCGCGGCCGCCCGAGCCCGCCTGGCCATGAATTCAATTTGTTCGTGAATTTCTTCTGAAATCATTGGTCTTAAGAGATCGGCAAATTTCAGCATTTTCTATCTCACGAGAAACCGTGTCGAGAGCCCAGGTTCACCAGCGATAATACCCGCGAGGCGCTCCGGATGGCGTCCGTGAGCGATGTGGGTCTCGATACCACATTCCACGGCAAGCTGCACGGCCTTCAGCTTCGAGGCCATTCCCCCGATCGAGAACCGACCCTGATCCTCCCGGACGAACCCTTCGACCGTGGCCAGGTCGGTCACTTCAGCGACCACTTCGTTGCGACTCGGTTCCAACAGACCATCCACGCTGGTCAGCAGGATCAGCCGTCGGGCCCCCAGCAAGCGGGCCACCCGGGCGGAAAGCATGTCGTTGTCGCCGACCCGGAGTTCCTCGACGGCGACCGAGTCGTTCTCGTTGAGGATGGGCAGAATGCCGTCGGTGGCCAGCAGGCGGGTCAGCGTGTTGCGAACGTATTCCGCCCGGTCGGGGCTGCCGAGGTCGGCTCCGGCGAGAAGGACCTGGGCGACGGAGAGACCGAAGTTGCGGAAGAGGTTTTCGTAGGTGTGCATCAACCGCGCCTGACCAACCGCCGCACAGGCCTGGCGCGTGACCAGCTCATCGGGATAGCCGGTCAGCCCGAAGGCGGAAACGCCGGCGCCCACCGCGCCCGAACTGACCAGCACGCAGCGTTCGCCATCCTCGATGAGGCCGGCGATCGCGGTCACCAAGCGGACCAGCGCCGCGCCATCGAGCGTGCCATCCTCGACCCGGGTCAACACCCCGGTCCCGGCCTTGATCACCGTCAGTTCATTCATCGGATGGCGCGCCGTATGAACCGAAGTGACGCGGTTGACCACCGCAAATCCTCGGGCCCGGCGGCATCCGGCGCGATCAGATCGCCTTGTAGCGCACCCTTTTGCCGTCCGGCCCGATCGGACGATCATCCACGCGCTCGACCTCGACATTCATCGAAACGCGGGGGCGGCGCGGTGCCGCCGGCTCATCGCGCCCACGGTCCTCCGCTTCATCGGCACGCAGTTCGCGGCCTCCCAGCTTGAGTCCGTTGACGGTCTCCATCGCCTTCATCCCGGCATCCGGCGTGGCGAAGGTAATGAAGGCGAAGCCGCGCGGCTTTCCGGTCTCCCGGTCCAGCGGACGCCGGATCTCGAGGATGGGTTCATGCTCGGCCAGGGCTTCGCGAAGCTCCTGCTCGGTGGTGTTGTGACTCAGGTTTCCTACAAATATCTTCATCATGTTTCTTCAGTGTTCCGGCCTGCCGAAGGAACCACAGGACACAGCGCTTCAACCCGACACCGGAGGCTCTCCCCCCGCTCACCAAGCAAACGGCCCATGCCTGCCCGCGGCAGGCGCCGGGAAGAGCCTACGCGGGATCGGCACCGATTCCGAATGTTTTTCGGGAGAGATTCTTTTCCACCGCCTCCCGCCACCTGAAATCCCGCCAAGGCTTGATCGCCACCCCGCCAGCCGCTACAGGCCGCCCCATGAGCGACACCCCCTTTCCTGCCCGCGGCGACAAGAAGCAGGTCGAAGAAGGCCTGAACTTCACCCCGAAGTTCGACAGCGACGGCCTGATCCCCGCGGTCGCCCTCGATGCGACCACCCGCGAACCGCTGATGCTCGCCTACATGAATGCCGAGTCGCTGCGGATGACGCTGGAAAAGGGCGAGGCCGTTTACTGGTCGCGCAGCCGCCAGGAGCTGTGGCACAAGGGAGCGACCTCGGGACACGTGCAGAAGGTCCGCGAGATCCGCACCGACTGCGACCAGGATGCGATCGTGATGTTCGTCGAGCAGATCGGTGCCGGCGCCTGCCACACCGGACGCTCTGGTTGCTTCTATCGCCGGATCGAGGGGCCGGACGGCACCCTCACCCTGACCGAAGAGGGCCGCTCCTTTGACCCCGATGCCGTTTACGGCGGAGCTTGAAAAAATCGCGGGAAAGCCACAATTTCGCGATTGCAAAGCACCGGGAGTTCACCTAGTTCTCCCGCCCCCGCCCGCGGGGGCCGTTTTCAACGCAAGGAGGACCACCATGGACATCATCAACAAGATCGAGAAAGAGCAGATGAAGGACGACGTCACCGATTTCAATGTCGGCGACTCCGTCAAGGTCCACACCCGCGTGGTCGAGGGCGGCAAGGAGCGGATCCAGATTTTCGCCGGTATCGTGATCGCCCGGCGCGGCTCGGGTGTGAACCAGTCGTTCACCGTCCGCAAGATCTCCTACGGCGAAGGCGTCGAGCGGGTCTTTCCGGTCCACACGCCCCGCATCGCCAAGATCGAGGTGACCAACCGCGGCAAGGTCCGCCGGGCAAAGCTGCACTACCTGCGTCAGCGGGTCGGCAAGAAGGCCACTCTGGTGAAGAGCGCCGACGCCTGATCGGACCGGTCGCACCCACGATTTCAAGCGCCCGCGGTCCATGACCCCGGGCGCTTTTTGTTTGCCCCGGCCGTCATCTCCACTTGGATACGCCGTCGGGACACGCCACGCTCCCTCCTGATGCGAAGGATTCCGCTCATCGTGGTCATCTTATCGATCCCGCTCGTCATCGGGATCACCTGGTGGCTGGGCACGCGGCACCACGACTTCCTCCGCGAGCCCACCGCGACCGAGATCGAAACCGCCAAACTGCGGGCGACTTCGGAGCTGATCCGCCCGTCCGACCTTTTCGTGCTGGAAGGAGCCGATTCCGAAGAGCCGCCCGAACCGGCCCCACCCCCGCCCCCGGGACCCGAGCCCGTGAAGCCGAAGCCGCCCCTGATCGACATCTCGGACCCCACCTCCGAGGCACCGATCGACGCCTGGGCCGAGCGCTTGGACCTGCCGGCAGGCTCCTTCATCGAGCTTGCCTCGCGGCTCGAATCAGACGCCCACCTCGCCTGGGCCCGCGTCACCTGGGAACGGGTCATCGACTTGGCCGACTCCAGCCCGGAGGACCTCGAGGTCGCGGTGAGGGCGATCGCACGAATCCGGGCCTCGATGCCGCCGCCGGCCGAGGTTCCCGAAGGGGCTCCGGCGGTCGGACTGGTCGTCGACACGCCGGAAGACCGGGTCGAACTCACCCGTCGTGCGGCCGCCGAGGCGAGCGAAATCCTCGAATCCGCCGCCGACCGGAGCATTGCGTTCAGCGCGAAGGTCCGGGCCGACGAATCGGATCCGCCCGTCCTGAGGGTATCCCTGATTCCTCCGGGAGCGGAAGACGACCCGCCGGCCTCGGTGCCGCTCGATCCTCCGTCGGATCCCGACATCATCCGCCAGGCCATTCTCAGGGCCGCTTACAAGTTGATCGCCTCCGAGCTTTCCACCTCCGGGGACCTCCGGACGCTTTCCACTCCCCGGGAGAAGGAAACCCCCGCCGAGAGTCTGTCGCACCGGATCACCCGCAGGGCCTGGGCCACCTACGCCGCGGAAAATCCGTGAGAAATGGCGTTCCGTCGGATTTGTTCGAGCGCTTTCACACTCCCAGCCCACAGCCATCCCCGGGTCCGTCACCCCCATTTTCAAGACGGCAAATCTGGCGGAGCGCCAAGAATGGTGGTCGGGGCGGCCAGATTGCCTCGCCTGCGGCGACGCCATGCCGATTTCGCTCACTCCGCTCGCAGACTGATGCCGCCGACATCGTCGGCTTCCCGCATTCAAACGGCTCGCTCTGCTCACCAAGCTTCACGGACCCCCTCGAAATGATCGGCCCCTGTCCCCGGGCAAGCCGGAGAAAGGGGCCGATGGTCGGGGCGGCCAGATTCGAACTGACGACATCCTGCTCCCAAATCCAACAATCTTTCTTAACTTCCTGAGCCTCATGACCCTTGTGCCCTCCCATGTCCCCCATGTCGGGGCCTGTCTCGACTTTTCAGGGCAATGAGGGCACCAACTGTAAGTTCGAGTGGGCTGGCAAGTCGATGGTGGCCACTTGCGTCTCGTCTTCGCAGGTCGCCGACGCTCAGTTTTCGCCCGGATCGCTGTCCACTTCCATCCGGTCGAGGACGGCCTGAAATTCGTTCTTCAGGACTTCGAGCCGTGATCCTGCCGGAGGGTCCGGCAGCGGAGAGGTTTCACGCTCATCGTTGATCACATCATAGAGTTTTCCGGCAGTGGCTCCGACATACGGTGATCCGGTATAATCGAGTCCGGAGGCGTAGAGCTTGTAGTGCTTGTTGCGCACCCAGGCGCTGCGACGACTGCTGAACCGGCTGTCGTAGTAGTAGCCGTAAACCCAGCGCCGCGGGTCGCGGCTGCGCCCGTGGAGTTGCGATCGCAGGCTGCGGCCGTCGATTACGTAGTCCTCGTCGATCGGGACGCCCGCGACGTCGCAGATCGTCGGCAGGATGTCCGTCAGGTCGGCCAGGTCATCGCAGACGGAGCCAGCCGGGATGCCGGCACCCCATGCCACGAAGGGAACATGGGTTCCGGGATCGAAGGTCCCCGCCTTGCCCCCTTGGTAGTTCGCTCCGTTGAAGACGGTGGTGATCCCGGCGTTGGTTCCGTTGTCGCTGGTGAAAATCACGAGAGTGTTGTCCGCGAGAGCCGGGGTGTTCCGGATGAGGTCGAGGGTGGCACCGACACTCTCATCCATGTATTCGACCATCGCCTCGTGCTTCGCCTTGTTGGTCGACAATCCCGAGAAGCCGGGCGGCGTGACGAAGGGGTCGTGCGGGTCGATGAGCGGGCAATAGACGAAGAAGGGCTCGGAGGCGTCGGCGGCATTGGTGATGAAGCCGTTGATGAACTCGCGGACCAGCGTGGGCCCGTACTGCTCGCTGGTGCCGTCGATGACGGTGAAGTTGCCGCCGGGAGTGGCCGGGTTGGTGTAAAGCTTCGGACTCCAGTAACGGCTGCCGTAGTAGGACGAGCTGCCGCCGCTGATGTTCCAGAGCAGGAACTCGTCGAAGCCGAGGTCGATCACCCGCTGGGGCAGGGCCGGATTGGTCGCGGGATCGCCGCTGGTCCGATAGTCGAGCTGCCACTTGCCCGCCACGCAGGTGACGTAGCCGCCCTGCTTGAAAAACGTCCCGAAGCACTTGTCCGCCTCGTAGTCGCCGAAAGTGGTGCCGTTGCGGTGGTTGTACTGGCCGGACATGATCTGCACCCGCGACGGGGTGCACAGGGGCTGGGAATGGAAGTTGGTGAACTTCATCCCCTCGGCCGCCATCTGCGTAATCTGCGGCGTCTGGTGGTCCGAGTCGCCGTAGATGTCGAAGCACTCGTAGCCGAGGTCGTCGGCCATGAAGACGATGATGTTGGGGCGGGTTCCGGCAGACGGGGTGCTGGCCGATGCGATGCGCGAAAATTCCGTTTCGCTCCCGGGCACCGGGGTGCCGTCGGCCGGGTCGACGCGGCGGATCTTGACCCGGTACGCGTAGGTGCCGCCGGCGGCGAGGCCGGAATCGATGTAGAGCCGGCTGCGCTGCCAGCCGGAATCGTTGCCGCCCGCTGAGACGGCTTCGAAGAAATACTCCACCGTGCGCGGATCGAGATCCGCCTGACCGGCGGTCATGGACACCGTCGAGGGGGTGGTCGCTTCCGGCACGATGGCGAAGCGCGGGACGTAGAGGTCGTCGGTGACCGTGATCCGGACGAAGACCCGGGGCGCGTTCAACAGGATCGGGTCGTCGAGGCGGATGGTCACTTCCTCGGTTGCTCCATCCGGCAGAATCGTGCGTCCGAGTTCGGTGAGGGAGCCGGTCGACCAGTTCTCGAGGTTGGTCGAGTAGGATGCCTCGGCGTGGACGCCCGGGGAACTGATGCGTTCGTGGTAGGCGAGCACCGGCGGGCTGCCGTTGCCGGGTCCCAAGGCGATCGTGGAGGAGCCGCGGCTGGCGGGATCGGCTTGGTCGGAGCCGAACACAAATTCCATATTGTCCGGATCTCCATCCCCGTCGCCATCGACTTCAAGGTCGGCGGGAAGCGATGCGAGATGGGGAAACCCAGCGAAGTCCTCGAACTGTGAGCCGCTCAGATTGGCGAGGGCATCGTCCCCGGTGGTCTCGGGCGCGGCAGACACCTGACTGCTGGGAGCCGACTCCTCACTGCCGGTGTTCCTGGCCGTCACGTGGTAGGTGTAGCGGTGCCCGTTGTGCAGGCCGTTGTCGGTGAAAGAGCTCTCAGTCGGGGTGCCCACGAGCTGGAATTCGCTGGCTTCGGTCCGACGATAGACGCGATATCCGGCCAGATTCGGTTCGGTGTTGTCATTCCAGTCGAGCGTGACCGTGCCGTTGCCGGCAACCGCCGTCAGACCGGTGGGGCTGGCCAGGCCGGGCACACTGTCGCCTTCAGGCGTGGCATCGACCTCGTTGCTGGATTCTGACTGGGCGCTGCCGGTCTTGATCGCCGTGACGTAGTAGGTGTAGGTCTGTCCGTTGATCAGGCCGGTGTCCGTGAACTCGCTCACCGTCGGGGTGGCCACGAGTTGGAACGTGCTCGCGCCGGTTCGGCTGTAAACACGGTAGCCGGCGAGTTCCGGTTCGGTGTTGTCGTCCCAGTCGAGGGCGACCATGCCGTCGCCCGCAACCGCCGTGAGACCGGTGGGCGCGGCGGGAGGAGGCACGGTGGTGCCGTTGTCCAGGTCGGCGGGCGTGATGGTCCCGGCGTAGAGGTCGGCGATCTCCTGGACGCTGAGCAGGCCGTCGTAGAAAGCAAGATCGTCGAGACCCGCCGTCTGGATGTCGCTGGTAAAGTCACCTCCATTGATGACCCCGATCTCCAGATCCTGGGAGGGTGAGATGACTCCGGTGAGGGCGGCAATACCGTAGGTGGCCTGCGAGCTGCCGTTGAAGAAGATCTCCGCCTGATTGAGGGTTCGGTCCACGTTGACGACCACGAAAGTCCAGGCGTCATCCGCCTGCGTCGGATCGGGATTGGTCTCGTCCTTGCTCAGCACCTCGTTGCCGGCGTCGTCATCCATGCGGAAGTTCAGGCCACCGGAGGTGGTGGTGCTCAACTGCAGGCCCGTGTCGGTGCCGTTGAGGCAATCGAAGGTGCGGGGACCGGAGCCGCTCCCATCGGTGGAGTCCTCGTAGGACCAGTAGCTGAAGGAAAAGCTGCCGGGGAAAACCAGTGCGGTGGCGGTCGTGCCGTCGTGAACCTCCGCCGTCAGCGGGACGCCAAAGACACCAATGTCGGTGCGGAGGTAGTTCCCCCCGGAACCCCCGGCGGGGCCGTAGGCGGTGTGGGTGAGATCGAGATTGGCGCCGGCGGTGGTGACGAGGCCGCCGACCACATCGAGCGGAACGCCCCCGCCATCGACGGTGTCCATGTCCCAGTAGTGGAGGACCTCGGCCGCATGGACGGTGGTCACGACCGCTCCGGCCAAGGCGAGAATCAGGGTAGGTTTCATAAGACGGTGAGTATTCCGAATGGGGGCCTGCAAGTGGGTTGGAAAGGAAGTCGGACCTAGTTTTGCACGTTCGGCTCCGTCGGACTCCCTCCCTGCCCATCCCGCTCCGTATCGGGATCGGTTCCTGCCTTCGCCGTTTTCCGAAGACCCACCCGGCTCCCCAGCGTACCATCGCCTCCCTTGGGAAGCAGCCCTTCCTGGGAAATGCCGTCCCCATTATCGTCGTACTGGAAGCGATAGAAGCCGCCTCCGGAACCCGACTGGCGGCGGACACAGACATAGTTGAACGCCTCCAGAAAGCTCACCATGCCGTCGCCGTCGGCATCCGCCTGATCGAACTTCTCCCCGAAGGCCTCGATCAACTTCTTCGGCATGACCTGGGCGCTGGCGCTGCATTCCTCGGGAGACCCGCAAAGGATGATCGTGTTGTCGGAGGAAAGGTCATTCACGAATCCACCACCGAAGCACGAGTTGATGAGGAAAACCTTCGTCCCCTTCGTGATCGTGTCGGCGTAGTCCCGCACCTCGTCGTCGATCAGCTCGTCGCGATGGATCTGGATGGTTTCGTGCACCGACACCCAATCGTCCATGTCGCCGTCGTCGTTGAGATCGAAGCCGTCGATGCAGCCGTCGTTGTCCGTGTCGGTTCCATCGACCTCGAGCTGCTCGCCGGGGTTGATGTCGATGTCCGCCCGGTTGTCCAGGCCGGCGTCCCAGACCGTGAACTTGACACCGCCAAGCTTCGAGTGCCATGCGCCCGAGGAACAGTCGTCCTCGAACTTGTCGATCTCCCCCCAGTCATCCTCGTCGAACTCGCCCGTCTCCGGATCCCATGGCGGCTTGCCGTCGCCGTCCGGATCCCAGACTTCGCCGAGGTCCTTCTCGATCCTCCCGTTCTTGTTGTGATCGCCGAGGGTGTAGTCGGTGAAGCGCTCGAGAAGTACATCCGAGTCACTCAGCTTGCCCATGCCCGCGACCTGAACATCCCCGAAATGGCTCATGACCCGATAGCGGACCATTTTCGACCGGGGATAATAGGCGACGCCCCATTCCCCCATGCCGTAGTGAAAGTCGCGACCGGTCAGGAGCCCGCCCGCGGCGCAGAAAAGCGACAGGTTCAGCTCGGATTCCTTGAAGTCCTTCTCGTCCCCTTCCCCGGCGATCAACGGCGGGCTGCCGAAAAAACCGTGATAGGCCGCGTTGCGTTTGATCTCGGGGATGCGACCCACATACCCCTTGCCGTGCCACTCGACGTAGAAAAGGAACAAGTCGTCCTCGTCGATCTCAGCGGCAATCTTCGCAAACGCGGCACCCAGGGTCTCGCGGGTGGCCATGCCGTCCACGATCTCCGCGGAGGTGTCCGGTTCCTTCCCATCGGCGATCAACACGTGCAGATCGGCAGGATCGGCCGCGTAGTCATTGACAAGCAGGTCGTGAAAGTCCCGCGTCTGCGGCCAGTGCTGACTCCCGCTGCCGGAGATCAAAATTCCGTGAATCCTCTGATTTCCATCGGCCGCGATATCCGCACCATGGCAGTCCACCCCACCCAGAATCCACGCGATGCAGGCGGCAGCGAACATGCCAAACCCGCCTCCAGTTGCACGACGGGAAAAGCACTGGCGATGGCAGAGCCGATTCGGTTTCACAAGTCTGGGGGTTGTATGAACTTCAGGTCCGTGCTCCTGGAGAGCACGATTTCACCCGCTTCCAAACGACGAACAAGTCCGGCCCCTCCACCGCTTCTGCCGCCGTCCGAAGCCGACCAAGTTCGGCAAGCCACGACCGCCAAGCAATTCGGCAGATACTCCGGGTTGGATGGGTGCCCCACCAGACCGTTGGCTCGAATAGAGGGCGCAGATGGGGCTCCATGGAATGGGCGTCGCTACACGCTGCGGCGGCGGCGCAGCAACAGTGCAACGCCACAAAGCCCGCCAAGCAGACTGCTCGACGGTTCCGGAACGGGAGCAAAAGCGATCTCCCGGGCACCGACCCAGCGGGTCGGATCCGCCTGATTGTTGATCATTTTGAACTCCACCGATAGCACCCCCTCATAGGCGCTTGCGAAAGTGAAGGTTTGCGAAGGGATGGCTACTCCGCTCAATGGCCCGATGGCCGCAGTGGCAGAGTATACCGTACCAATCTGACTACCGGTCGCACCCGCGCCATCATAGAAGGTCAGCGAGAAATCGCGGACTCCGCGGTCACGTGGATTGTCTGAGGTATTGTGCGAAATATTCCAAAGATAGAAGGCGCTCAGGTCAACGGCCTCCGTGAAGTCGACCGTGATGGTCACCGGAAAACCGCCGGTCGGCGGATCTGCACTAACATAGGCGATGTTGTTGTTGCTCACGGTGCCTGGAAGCGTATCGCCCGGACCTGTGACACTTTCGTCAAAAAGGTTCGAGACGTCGAACAATGACGACGATGTCCCGCCGTCCGTCGTTGCGGAACTCGGGTAGATCACTGCGGCCGAAGCCAGTGGTGCCGCTACGAGAACAAGGCTAGAAAACACCGGAATCGAGAGGAACAAGGTTGGCTTCATGATTGGCGACGGGGTGGTTGAAGTGAATTTCATGATTCGAATGGGTTCACTTGGATATTCGATGGATTGACCGTGGACGGGAGATTGCTCGTTGTTCAGGAGGCCCGATTACTTCCTCACTCGGGCACCTCCTCCGCCCGGAGGAAGGTGGCGGACTTGGCGGTGCCGAGGTTGAACTGCACCGTGGCATTGCCGCTGCCGTCGGTGGTCACCTCGTTGCCGTTGAGGGTTCCAACGCTGGCACCGGTCAGCGGGATCGGATCCTGGTCCGGATTCGAAAAATCCAGGTCATCAGCCTCGACCAGTTTGTAGTTGGTATTGGCGGCACCCGTGATGCTCACCTCGGCACTGCCGTCGCCCGGATCGTAGCTGAAGTCGGCCAAGGCAAGGTCGGCGGAGGGTCCCCCGATGGCGCTCAAGTCGAACTGGATCTCCTCCACCCCCACCTTCCTGCCGGAATGACGGGACAACAGCGTGAACTGGATGTAACGGGCGGTCACCGCTGCAATACTCTGCAGGCCGTCGGTGTTCGCGGTGCTGGCAGTGCCGTTGATATCGGCGATGGACGACCCGAAGCTGGCGGTGCCCTCCGCATCCGTCGCAAAACTCAGAGCGTAATCCTCCAGCATGTTGCTTGAGAAGGTTCCGTCCCGATAGTTCCAGATCTGGTAGCCGGAAATGATGGTGTCCGCCCCGAGATCGAAGATGATCACCGGGGCTGGATCGTTGTTACCTCCCGCGGTCGTACTGCCGACATTTTCGGAGAGGAAAGAGTAAGCCTGCAAACCTCCCGAGTAGCCGGAAGGAGTGTCCGGAGCAGGAACGTAAGACGGGCTCAATGGATCTTCGGGGTCGTAGATGCCGTTGCTGATGTTGACGAGTTGGGTGCCGTCAGGAGCACCCGGCTGGCCGAGTGTGCCTGCACCTTCGAGGACGACCGCAGGCGTGGTGGTCGTGATCGAGTCCCCCGTGTTGTCGGAGTCACCCGTCCAATCGAGAACGCTGGTGAGTTCGCCGGGAGAAGCGCCCGTCGTGCCGAAGGCGACGGCAAGGGCGAGCAAGCTTGCTTTGACTTTCATGGTCGGATGATTTTCGACGAGATGGCTTCGGACAGGAAATGACTTTCGGATCACGCCCCCGGACCGCCAGGCTCGACGGATGGGGGCGATGTCAGCGAATTCCCAGCACAATGCCGGCCAGGAGGCGCGTCTCTCAATTGGAAAATCACCAAGCAACTGAGTCCATTTTTAGGACAGATTGCACGGTTCTGGCTGTGATCCCCCGGGCTTCAGGCGCCCCTCCCCTCACCACTCGACCCGGTAGCGCGACCCCGCCCGGGTGGAAAAGCGGAAAACCCCGCCAGGATCGGGACTCACCGTGACACGGGTCCCGCCCGCTTCGTCGATGCAGTGAACCTGGTCTGTTTCGACCGGCAGCCTCAGGCTCACCGGTCCGCCGCTCAGGGAATGGATCGAGGCCCCGGTGATGCCCCCTTCGTCCCAGCTCGCGCCGACCTCGAATCCGCCCCGGGCCCGGAGGCCGGCGAATGAACCGCGCTTCCATTTCACCGGAACCGCAGGCAGGAGGGAGATTTCTCCCGCATGACTCTGCACGAGCATCTCGCAGATGGCGGCGGTCATCCCGAGGTTGCCGTCCACCTGGAACGGTGGATGGGTGGCGAGCAGGTTGGGCAGCAGATTGTGGGTCACGAGCCCGCGGATCATCCCCCCGGCTCGTTCCGGCTCGCCGAGACGGCTCCAGAGCGCGCACCGCCACGGCCAGGTCCACGAACGGCGGGAGTTGCCGGAAGTGCCGCGGGCGGTGAGCGAAACCTTCGCCGCCTCTGCCCACTGCGGCGTGCCCGTGGCCGAGATCTGACGCCCGGGATACACCGCAAACAGGTGCGAGGTGTGGCGGTGGCCGGACTTTTCGAGCTGCGGTCGCTCGGTCATCCATTCCATCAACTGACCCCAGGAACCGATCTGCGGTCCGTGCAGTCGGTCCCGCGCCTCGCGCACCCGGCCGACGAAGGCGGTGTCGATTCCCAGCACGGCGGCCGCCTCGAGGGTGTTCGTGAAGAGATCCCAGACGAGCTGTTGGCCATGGGCCACCCCGTCTTCGCGCGGACCGTGCTCGGGCGACCAGTCATTGGGCACGACCAGCTTGCCGTCCCGCTCGACCAGATGGCCCAGCCAGAAGCCCGAGACTTCCTCCAGGACCGGCCACGCGGTTCGGGCGAGAAATTCGCGGTCCTGGGTGAAGGCGTAGTGATCCCAGTAGTGCCGCGCGAACCATGCGGAGGCCGGCAGGTTCCAGGTCGCCATGGCGCCGCCGAAGGCGTTGACCATGGTGCGCATCGTCCAGCCCGGGGTCTCGTCCCCGAAGGCCTTCCGGGTGGCCGCCCGGTTGGTGGGGATGCACGCCTCGATCCAATCGAAAAGCGGCTTGGCGCACTCCGCCAGATTGGCCGGTTCGGCCGGCCAGTAATTCATCTGGAGGTTGATGTTGGTGTGGTAGTCGCAGCACCAAGCGGGATCGTTCATCTCATTCCACACGCCCTGGAGGTTGGCCGGCAGGAAATCCCGCGACGATGAGATCAACAGATACCGCCCGAACTGGAAGAGCAGCATTTCCAGATGCGGGTCCTCGGCTCCCGCGCGGTAGGCGTCGAGGCGCTCGTCGATCGAAAGCCCCGCGGGCGCGGCACCGAGATCCAACTCGACCCGCCCCATCAGGGACTGGAAATCGCGCAGATGACGCTCGCGCAGCGCCCCGGGATCCTGCCCCACCACCGCCTCGGTCTGACTGGCGATGGCGACGAGCGGATCGATCCCATTCCGGAAATTTCTGGATGGATCGAGGGCATAGTCGGTCGCTGCCGCCAGGATCAGAGTGGCGGCATTTCCCGTGAAGCTGAGTCGGCCGTCACGCGATTTGATCTCGCCTCCCTCGTTCAGAACCGTGACCGAGGCCGCGTAGCGCAAATCGTTGGAGAACTTTCCGCGGAAGCGGATCCGGTTGCCTTTCGTAAAGCTTGTTTCGCCGTGGGCACCTTGCAGCCGAACGGTTCCCGCAACCTTTCCGGGCTGATCCGCCGTGATGCGGACGACGATCACCTCATCCGGATGGCTGGCGAAGACCTCGCGCTGGAACTTGACGCCATCGCGGGTCCAGCGGGTGCGGTGGGTCGCCGTCGAGAGGTCCAGAACCCGCGAGTCATCTTCGACTTCCCCCTCGCCGTCCATCTCGATGAAGAGGTCGCCGAAGCTCTGGTAGCTGCCGAACGGTTCGAAATCGTATCCGGGGTAGTCCTCGGCGCCTCCCGTCCACAGGCTCAGTTCGTTGAAATGGATGCGTTCATTCAGCGGGTCGCCGAAGACCATCGCGCCGAGCCGGCCGTTGCCGACGGGAGAGCCTTCCCGCGACCAGTCCGAATGGGCGAAGGTCATGGCATCGTCCATGTATCTCCGCAAATGCTCCGGGTTGCGGTAAACCGGCGGCTGACTGCGCCGGATTTCCAAGGCGATGGGCTCTCCAGCGGTGCTGAAGGAGTCGGTGGCGGCCGACGGGAGCTCCCTTGCTACCCCAGGAAGGACGGCGGTGAAGAGCAGGCAACGCACGAGCCGGGAGGTTATGCCGGAGAGCTGTGCGCAGGAGCGAATCGTTTCCATACTGGCCTAATCCCAGAAGGTGCCCTCACTGGCGACGGAATCGAGGAAGGCCTGGCGGAGGGCCTGGAGTTCCGCGACCTCGGCGGAGTGGCTGCCGGCCACGTTGAATCGCTCGTGGGGATCCTGCTCGACGTTGAACAGAAGCGGATTGGCCACGGAGGCGGAGAAACCGTAGTCGTCACCGGTCTGGGAGTAGAGCTTGGTGTGGAGTTTCCACGGTCCCTTGCGGGCGCCATAGACCTGGTTGTTGGAGGCGCCGGTGTAGATGAACTCGAAGTCGGACACGCTCCCCGGGAAGGTGGACGGATTGAGGTAGGGCCGGATGTCGCGGCCGTCGAGGGTGCGGTCGGTCGGCAGCGGCTCACCGGCGAGCGTGAAGGCGGTCGGCAGGATGTCGAAGGTGGAGGCCGGTTGGCGGACGACCGAGGCCGGCGGGATGGTGCCGGGCCAGTACCAGACGCCGGGCACCCGCACCCCACCCTCCCAGGTCGATCCCTTTCCGTCGCGGAACGGCAGCGCGGAGCCCACCAGCAGGCGGGCCTCGCCGTATTTCGTATGGCTCGCGGTGTCCTGAAAACGAATCCACGGGCCATTGTCGGAGGTGAAGATGACGAGAGTGTTCTCGGCAATGCCTTCGGCCTCGAGCGTGGCGAGGAGAGTGCCCATCATGGCATCGATCTCCTCGATGCAGTCGCCGTAGAGCCCGCGCAGCGAGATCCCCTTGAATGCATCGGAGGCATGGACCGGGAGGTGCGGCATGTTGGGCGCCACGTAGAGAAAAAACGGCTCGTCCTTGTGGTCCTGGATGAACTGGACCGCGCAGTCCCGGTAGCGGCGGGTGAGGTCCTCGTGGATGGCGGTCTTGAAGCAGATGTTCTCCTCGATCATCTCATAACCGGCGATCGGGTCGGTGCCGCCGGGGTTGGTGCGGATCAGGTTGGCACCGGGATTGTAGTCGTTGGAAACGTTGGTCCCCTCCCAGAGGTCGAAGCCGTGAGCGAGCGGAAAGCTGTTCGGGGTGTTGCCATTGCTCGGGTTCGGGTTGCCGAGGTGCCACTTGCCGAAGAAGCCGGTGGCGTAGCCGCGGTTCTTCAGCCCCTCGGCCAGGGTGATCTCGTCCGGGTGGAGGTGCTTGGCGGCGTTGGGGTTGAGCACCCAGGTTCCAAGTCCCGAGCGGGCGGGATTGCGGCCGGTGAGCAGGGCGTAACGCGCCGCCGTGCAGGCGGGCGAGGCGGTGTAGAACTGGGGGAAATTGAGCCCTTCCCGGACCATTCGCGAAACATGGGGCGTGTGGATGGTCGGGTTGCCGGTATGGGAAAAGTCACCGTAGCCGCAGTCATCGAGGAAGACCACGACGAGATTCGGCTTGTCGAGGGCCGGGCGGGCGGCGAGCGGGGCGACGAGAAGCAGGAGCAGCAGGAGCTTTCGGATCATGGAGGCCTGGCGCGCGGGGGCGAGTGGTCGTACTACAGTTTCTGCCCGTCGTCCAGTAGTTGAGGTTCGAGGTCGGCGTAATCGACGGCCTGGACGGAAATGCCGCTGTCGCTGGCGATGGCCGCGGCGGTCCCGGCACTCTGGCCGAGGATCATGAACACCGGTTCCATGCGGATCGACCCGTAGGCGACGTGCGAGGCGGAGAGGCAAACGGGCACCAGCAGGTTGTCGCACTCGCTCTCCGTGGGGACGATCGAGCGGTAGGAAATCGGATAGGGTTGGGGGACGGCCTTGATCAGGAAGCCTTCGTTGCGGACGGTGGTGACCCCGTCCTCCTCAACCACCACCCGCTGGCAGATGTGCGAATCCATGGCGTAGGATCCGAGACCCACGGAGTCGGCGACGGTCACCGTCGATTCGCAGTTCGCCTGGGTCATGACGTAGTCGGAAACCATGCGGCGCCCTTCGCGGATGTAGAGCTGGTGCGGCCAGTTCGCGGTCTGCACGAACTCGTCCGCCCGCAGTCCCCAGGCATTGACCCGATCCTGAAGCTCGTCCGGAACCTGCGGGTCGTTGGCGAGAAAATACATGTATCCCTGCTGGTAGCGGAGATGCTCCTGGAAAAGGTCCTCGCGCAGGAGATAGAGTTCATGGAGCGCAACCGGCAGGCCGCGCCGCGGTGCCGGGAGCGTGGAGAAGGCGGCGGAATCGAAAGTGCCGTCGGGCCAGCGGTTGCTGCCGCCCGCGTAGTCCGAGGAGAAGCTGCCGGCGTTGTTCGAGTCGCCGTTGCGCATCTGCACCGGACCGTCGGTCATGGGGGCCCGCGTGGGGGAGAGCGTCCAGGTGATGCCCGGTTCGTTGAGAAAGCGTGCCAAGAGGCCGTAGCGGGCGGGGTCGTAGCCCGCAGGTTGCGGGAAAGGGACGCGCCCGGCCGCGTTGGAGAGATGCATGCGGAAGTTGTAGGCCTGCACCCGGTGGTCGCCCTGCCCTGGGGTGCCGGCCGGGTCGGTCATGATCTCCGGCAGCAGGCCGGAACCCGGGTCGCCGGCGACCACGTAGGGGCTGATCGGCAGGCGGCAGAATTGGTACACGTCCTCCATGTTGGCATCGCCGAATTTCCAGTGGCCCGCGAACGATTCGCCGTAGGTGGCCTCCGGCTCCCGGCCCACGTGGTGGGAGACGTTGGCCGCCCCCAGCAGGTCGCCTTCGTAGGTGGCGTCGATGAACATGTCCGCCCCGATCGTTTCCCCGGTCTCCATGGTGATCGAACCGATATGGTTGCCCTGCATCGCCACCGACTCGAGACAGCGGCGGAAGAGCACGGTCACGCCCGCCTCGTCGAGCATGGTGAGATAAAGGGCCTCCGCCGCCGAGGGGCTGAAATCCTTGAACACGCCGATGCGGGTGTAGAACTCGTGCGCCAGCCCTCCGATCGAGGTCTGGTCACCCAGGTCGGTGGCGGTCAGTCCACCGGAGGTCAACCCGCCGACGTGCCGGTTGAAGGAAAGCAGGACCACGCTCTTGCCCATGTCCGCAGCCTGGATGGCCGCGGTCACCCCGGCCGAGGTGCCGCCATAGACGGCCACATCGTAATTCAGCGTCACGGGATCGGCGGCGGCGACGGGCATGTAGTATTTCGGCCCGGCGATGCCGACCTCTTCCGCTCGGATGAAATCCCTGCTCTTGCCCGTCGCGAGCCGGAAGGACACCTGCGCGCGGCCCGTCGCATCGGTGACAACCTGGTCGCCGCTTACCTCGAGGGTGCCCGCCGTGGCCCCGGTGAGAAGCACGGTCGGCAGGTCCGGGCGGCTGAAATCGAGGTCCTCGGACTCGACGAGTTGGTAGCGGGTGTTGGGTTTCCCCAGGATCTCGACCTGCGAGTTGCCATTGGAGGGGTCGTGGGAAAAGTTCGCCAAGCGCGGTGCCGGAGGATCCGGAATCGTCGGAGCCTCCGACTTGGACAGCTCGAAGGAGGCGAAATCCGCGCCGGTGGTTCCGCCGCCGATGCCCACCGAGCGGAAGGTCGAGTTGGTGGCGTCGAGTTCGCCGGCTGCGATCTCGGTGTAGGTCGAGTCCGAAGACAGCTTGGCGAAATAGGTCACGCTGCCCCAGTTGTCGGTGCCGTTCCAGTCGGTCAGGTCGAGGACGACCTTGAAGTCCAGGGTTCCGGCCACGTTGTTCGGCGAGGCCGTGGACTCGGTGAGTGTGCCACCTAAACCGACGCCCCTGAAAACACGGATCTGAGCGTTCTCCCGGCGCAGCATCCAGGCGGTGCCCTCCGCGGTGTTCGACCCGCTGACGTTGCTGCCGAAATTCTCGGCCGGTGTGTCATTGTTCCAGAAACCGATGGCCTCCCAGGCGGTACCGGTCCCGGACGAAACGCCGAGGGTCGCCGAAAGCGTGTAGATCGCGTCGGGATTGCCGCGGTTGCCGTCGATCAGGTTTCCCAGAGTCAGGTAGGCGCGGCGCGATGCCTGGCCGGACGTCGCCGAACCATCGGCCGCATATTCGGCATCCGCCACCCAGGAGGCGGCACCCTGGGTGATGTCGGGGGCGGTGCCGTTCAGGGGGCTGGTGCCCGAGCCGCTGAAGTCATCCTGGACAAGGATCTCGTCTCCATTGGCAAGGGCGAGCCCGGCGAGCAGGCTCGCCAAGACGAGGCGGGCGGATGGAATTCGGCGTGGCATCTTGTGGGGTATGGCGAATGGCGTTGCTGTGAAAAGACGGCCCAGGGCCGAAGGCCTTGCGGCTCGGCGGACAAGGGAGCCTCAGGGCTGTTCCTCAGCCCGAATGAACGCGGACGCCCCGGTGCCAAGGTTGAATTGCACCGTCGCATTGCCGCCGGGGTCCGTGATCACTCCACCGCCATCGAGGCCGCCGACCGTCGCGCCGGTCAAGGGCAACGGGTCCTGGTCCGGGGTGGCGAAGTCGAGGTCGTCGGCACGGACCAACTTGTAGCGGGTATTGGCCGCCCCGATGATCCGGACCTCCGCGTTGCCGGTCGTGCCGTCGTAGGAAAAGTCGGCGAGTTCCGGCGGCGCGAGGCTGAGCTTCGTCAGCTCGAAGGAAGAAACCTGTGCTCCCACCGTGCCGCCGCCCAGGCCTACCGCCCGGAAGGTCGAGTTCGCAGCGTCGAGTTCGCCGGCGGCGATCTCGGTGAAGGTGGAGTCCGTGGACAGCTTGGCGGAATAGGTCACGCTTCCCCAGTTGTCGGTGCCGTTCCAGTCGGTCAGGTCGAGGACGACCTTGAAGTCGAGGGTCCCGGCCACATTGTTCGGCGAGGCCGTGGACTCGGTGAGTGTGCCACCCAAGCCGACGCCCCTGAACACACGGATTTGAGCGTTGTCCCGGCGAAGCATCCAGGCGGTGCCGCGCGGTTGGCCGCCCAATTCGCCTCCGCCGGTACCAAAATTCTCGAGCGGTGTGTCATTGTTCCAGAAGCCGATGGCCTCCCAGATGCCGGTGGTGCCGGGCGGGACGTTGATCGTGGCCGAGAGTGTGTAGAGCGCGTCCGCGTTGCCACGGTTGTCGTCGATCAGGTTTCCCAGAGTCAGATACGCACGCCGCGATGGATTCTCCGTGTTGATCAACGCCGAGCCATCGGCCTCGTATTCGGCATCCGCCACCCAGACCGTGGAGCCCTGGGTGACATCCGGCGTGGTGCCATCGAGAGGACTACCGCCTGCGCCGTCGAAGTCATCCTGGAAGATCAGGGTGTCGGAGACGGATGGAGGAGCCGCCGGAGGCCCCAGCACCGCCTGCAGCTCAGGAAAAAGAACCTGGTCCTGTCCGAGTGGGTTGGGGTGCACGGCATCTTCCATGTAGCTTTGCCAGGTCGCGAGGTCGTTGGTGTAGAGGTCCAGCCAGTTCGGATAATGGTCGATCAGGATCGCGCCCCGGGCCGCCGCGACGTCGCGATAGATTTGATAGTAGCCGTTCAGGTTGACCCGTGGGCTGAAGGGCGAGGTGTCCGGAGGCAGGTTGTTCATCGTCTGCAGGACGATGATGACGTCCGGGTTCTGGGCGACGAAGGCGTCGATCATCGCGTTCAGGTTGTCCTCGGACTGCTGCAGGGTGATGTTCTTCGAGGTGGCCGCGTCATTCATCGAAAACTCGATGAACACGCAGTCCGGGTTGTCCAAAAGGGCGGCGGGCGTCTGTACGGCGAGGCCGTGATCCGAGGCCTCGCCGCCCGCGGCGCGATTGACCACGGTGACCGTTCCCGGCCCGGGCGACTCGCTGGTGAGCCAGGTTTGGAGGGACGCCGGCCAGGTCCCGTTGTCCGTGAGACTGGTGCCGAGCAGGACGACCTTCACGTCATCCCCGTCCCGCACCTTCGCCAGCAAGGCGCTTTCGGCATGCGCCTGCGGCGTCAGGCCTGCCAAGGCGATCAGCGTAAAGGCGAGCCGAAACACCACAACGGAAAGGGTCTGGGTTCTCACTGCGGCACGGGATCGCGGCAGGTCAGCGTGTCTGCCGCCGGCGACGCATCAGCAGCGAGACCCCGGCGATGCCCAGCAGGCCAAGAGACGAGGGCTCAGGGATCTGTGAGAGTTCGAAGGAGTCGAAGTCAGCAGCAACAAGCCCACCCCCGATGCCTACCGCCTGAAAGGTCGAGTTCGCGGCGTCGAGTTCGCCGGCTGCAATCTCGGTGTAGGTGGATACCGATGACAGCTTCGCGAAATAGGTCACGCTTCCCCAGTTGTCGATGCCGTTCCAATCGCTCAGGTCGAGGACGACCTGAAGATCCACGGTGCCGGCAGCGTTGTTTGGCGATGCCGTGGACTCGCCGATTCCGCCACCTGTACCAACACCTCTGAAAACGCGCAATTCAGCGTTGTCCCGGCGAAGCATCCAGGCGGTGCCTTCCGCGGTGCCAGACCCGCTGACGTTGCTGCCGAAATTCTCGGGCGGTGTATCGTTGTCCCAGAAGCCGATGGCGTGCCATTGCCCGCTCGTCCCTGCCGTGACGCTGACTGTGGCCGAGAGCGTGTAAATGGCGTCGGCGTTGCCGCGGTTGTCGTCGATCAGGGAGCCCAGCGTCAGATAGGCGCGGATCGAGGGGTTCGTATCCGGCGTCGCCTCCCCGCTGCCATCCGCCTTGTATTCCGTATCGGCCACCCACGCGGTGGTCCCCTGCGTGACGTCCGGAGTCGTGCCGTTCAAATTGTCACCGACCAAGCCGCTGAAATCGTCCTGGAAAAGCACTGCGGCGTTGGAGCATAGCGAGCCGGCGAACAAGGCGGCGGCGATGGCTGGAAGGCGGTTGGTGGTCTGGAACATGGTGTGCCGTGGGGTTTGTGGTTTGCCGTGGGGTTCGATTGACAGGAAACTATGGCGTGGTGACCGGAAACAAGCGGACTCTCAATCCAAAAGCTCCGAGGTATCTGTTGCCATTGTTAGCACAGGCAATCGAAGTATCGCTTTCGCCTCTCCTCCAAGCACCTATCGCAGGTGCTGGAAGACACGGTGCGTCACACTGCAGCACTCCGCGTTGCTGCCGAAAGCGTCGTCCACGCAGGGGATCGCGGCGACTGCGGTGACCTCGCAACAGGCCTCGTGAAAGGCCGACCAAAGCCCGCAAAGGGTGCCGCCGGTCCCCAAGCTTCCTCCCACCCCGGGAGCCCCCTTAAATTGGGTGGGGAATCCCATCATGATTTGATCATCCGCCTGGTCGGTGGTGGCATGTTACCTTGCTCTTCGTTGCCACGTTTCGCCTCCGGGGTGCGCGACGGCGGAGTCGATGAGTTCGTGGAGGTTGTCTCCCGGCGTGTCGGGAGCCAGGGTGCATCCGGAGCTGAGAACGAATCGCTTGCGCCCCGTTCTCCGTGCCGCCTCGAGCGCCTGCCCGGCGGCGGCCCGCACCTCCACGGGCGACCCGTTGTAGAGCGGGGAAACGGCGTTGATGTTCCCCCAGATCGCAATGCTCTCCGGCAGAACATCACAGGCGTGGCCGAGATCGACACCGTAGTCGAGCTCAAGCACGTCGGCTCCGGAGCTTGCCATGTCGGTCAGGATCTCGGTCGAGTCGCCGCAGATGTGGAGCGAGAGCCTGCAGCGGGTCGTGTCGCGAAGGATTTCGAAGACACGCTGCTCGAAGGGCAGGGCGTATTGCCGGTAGGTGGCCGGCCCGAGCATGACGGCGGGCGAGTCGCCGGTGCTCAGCATGTCCGCACCTTCCGCCGCGAGAGCCTGCGCGTAGGCAACGACATGCTCAGTGCATTTCTCAAGCAGCGCCCGCGCAAAGTCGGGGTCGGCGACCGTCGCCATCATCATCTCGTTGATCCCGCCCAGGGCGCAGGCGAGCGAGAAGGGCGCCTGGTCGATGCAGGCGACCACGAAGGTCTCGTCGCCGATCTCCCGGACCACCTTGCGCAATGCCTGACACATGAGCGGCTGCCGGCCGAGGCTCGTGGGATCGGGAGCGGGGATCTTGGCGAGTTCCTCGATGCTGCGGTAGGTCGGCTCGGGATGGCCGCACATCGGTTGATCGTCACCCGGAAAATGGACCGCAGCTCCCATGGCCTCCGCGGTGATCCAAGTGTCGGCCGAGATCCAGACCGCATCAGGGCGGAACTCATGATGGTAGCGGATGACGCAGTCGGCCAGGGTGTCGGCGTTGAGCGTGTAATCCTTGAGCGGGACGCCGTAGTAACGCCCGCAGAAATGGCAGGCAAGCGGGCCGCACACGGGTCGCGGCACGCTTTCGCCGCGGAGGGTGGCGTGGATCAACTGTTTGGAGTTCATTCCGTCGCCTTGTTGCGATTCCGGCGGGTGTTGTCACTCTTCCCGTGATCGAACCCGAGTTCACGTTCGAGCCGGATCATCTCCGTCGGCCGGAAGTTGAGGATCAGGGCGCGGCGGTGGCCGGGAGTGGTATTGCCGCGACTGTAGTGGAGGGTGGCCCCCTCCTTGCGGTCGGTTCCTGCGCCGAGGTCGGCCCGCATCGAGCCGACTTTGATCGAACCGTCGAGGAAGCGGTCATACAAGGCAAGCAGGCGATCCACCTCAGCGGCCTGCAGCAGGGCATTGACTTTCACGAAACCGTCGCGGGCGAAAGCAGGGGCGTGATTGGATGAGTTCATGGGTTGATGCGCTATTTGACTGCCGAAAATGCATCCGAGATCGACATGAGGAGCTCTGACGACCGGGATTGGAAGGGGGGTGCCAAGGATCCGCACGATGACAGCCGTGGCGAAAGGCATCGGCGTGGACCAGACCACCACCCGTACTGGTGATCAATCCGGAACCCCTCCATCAACTATTTCCATTTCCAGGACAGCTGATTCAGTGCCCCTCGTCGACCCCCGCCCACCCGGCAGGCGGGATTCCTTCCCCCGTTCCTTGAACCTGCGTTCGTGCCAGCGGGACAAGCTGCGGAGCTTCAGCCCCATCCTCCCCTCCCCGATCTCAGGTGCTGGAACACCCGGTGCGAGAAGTAGCGCTCCATGCGGTCGGGAAACACCGTCACGACCCGGGCCTCGCGACCGTGGCGGCGCTTCGCCTCCAGCGCCGCCGCGTAGTTGAGCCCCGAGCTGGGGCCCACCGGGAAGCCCTGGCTCCAGAGCCGCCGGGTGAGTTCGAGGCACTCCCGCTCATCGATCAGCACTTCCTCGAGTCGCCCCGGCGGGCATTTCGCCTTCCAGTCATCGTAGAGCTTCGACAGGCACTCGATGACGCCCGGGACTTCCTTGCTGAAGGTCACGCTGCAGCACTCCGCGTTGCTGCCGAAGGCATCGCCCTCGCAGGGGATCGCGGCGACTGCGGTGACCTTGCAGCAGGCCTCGTGAAAGGCCGACCAAAGCCCGCAAAGGGTGCCGCCGGTCCCCACGCCGCTCACCACCACGTCCACGCACCCGCACTCCATCTGGCTGAGGATCTCGGGGCCGGTGGCGCGCTGGTGGGCCTCGGCATTGTCGGGATTCTCGAACTGCCGGGTCGCAAACCAATGATTTTCGGCGGCGGCTTCCATGGCGGCGTCGAGGACCTGCCGCATGCCGCCTTCGACCCGTCGCACCTCCCCTCCGTAGGCCCGGATCATCAGGCCACGCTCGGCGCTGGCCGAATCCGGGATGAAGGCCACGAAGCGCAGCCCCATCTGGGCGCAGGCCAGCGCGAGGGCGATGCTGGTCGAGCCGCTGGAGGCTTCCACCACCGTGTCGCCCTCGTTCAGCTCACCCCGTCGCCACGCCTTCTCGAGCATGTGGCGCGCGATGCGGTCCTTGGTCGAGCCGCTCGGGTTCAGGAACTCCAGCTTGCAGAACACCGGCCCGAGCACGGGGTCGAGTTCCACCGGCACGAGCGGCGTCGGCGGCACCTGCCGGATCATCCGGCCGCTGGCCGGGAAAATGCGAAGAGAGGAATCGTGCATGCTCCGGGTTGGCTCGTCGGCGAAGTGGGCGATCGCCGAATGAGGAGGATGGAACCGCCAAGACGCCAAGGACGCAAAGCCTCGACCGATGGCTCTTCGATTCTTCCTACCTTTGCGACCTTGGCGTCTTGGCGGTGAATTCCATTTCGTCGGGCAATCGGGAAAAGCCGGTATGAGAAGGCCGAAAGACCGGACCTCACTCGGAGCTCTTTTCCTTCTCAAGCTGGCCCTTGATTCCTTCCAACAGGCGCACCCATTTGCCATCGGGAGCGATGGCCACCGCTTCCTCCGCCGCCTGGATGGCTGCGTCGTTCTTCTTCATCGCCCGCAGGACCCGGACCTTCTCGTAGCCGACCTGCTGCTTGATCTCGCCCTCGAAGTCACCGGAGGCGAGGGCATCGTCCAACAAGGCCAGGGCCTCGTCCATTTTCGACGCGCGCCCCAGAGGTTTCAGCTCGGCGAACAGTTCGCTCAGCTTCTTCCGCATCCCGAGTGCCCGGGTAGCGCCCGATTCGTCATCGGGATCGGCTTCCTTGATCTGTTCGATCAGGTTTCCGTAGAAGCTCGCGATATGCTCGTCCCTCAGCTTCATGGATTCGAGGGCTTCGAACAATGCCCTCGCCTTCTCGGGGCCTTCCAGTTCTCTGGCCTTGGCGAGGGCCTCGTCGCGACGCGTGAGGGCGGAGATCTTCTCGTTGACCTCCTTGGCATACTCCTCCGGCTCCATTCCGAAACCGGTCATCTGGGCAAAGGGACGTCCTTCGGCATCCGTCAAGAGGACCGTGGGAAAGCTCTTGATCGAGTAGAGCTGGGCGAGTGCCCGGTTCTGTTGGACGGTCTCCTCGGTCTGCAGCGACTTGTCGCGCGGGTAGTCGAGTTCGACCAGGATGTAGGTGTCCTTCACGCCCTGCTTGAAGGCATCCTTGCCGAGGATGGTTTTCTTGAGATTGATGCATGGCCCGCACCAGTCGGAACCGGTGAAGTCGAGAAGCAGGTTCTTGTTTTCCGCGGCCGCCTGCTTGCGGGCGGCCTCGAAGTCGCTGGTCCAGCCTTCGCTGAGGGGCATGGGCTTCGCGCCTTTCACGGCGGCGTGGGTGGCGGGCGAAAGGCTGCCATGGATCGCGAGGCCGATGGCGGCGAGGGACAGGATCGATACTGAGTGCTTCATGGTTTTCTCCCGGATGGAGAGGTGATGGCTCCTTGCCTCCGCTCCCGCATATCATCGGGACAAGATTCGCGAGCCGGTTGCGCGCGACGCGGCGGAAGGGAGTCACCCACCCCGGAGCAAACTGGCGGCGGGACCAACGTTCCCTCAACCGGATAATCAAAAGGCAACTGACGCCATTCTTAGGACAGTGCCTTCTGGGGTGCGAACCCAGAAGATCGATTCTTGATCCCGGCAGGGATCGAAGAGTGTAGCCCCGGGTCGAGGATCCCGCGCATGCGGGAGACGAATACCCGGGGAATGCCAACAATCAGAAGATTCGACCCCGGCAGCGGGTCGAAGAGGGCGCGGTCGATTCCGGTGCATCCGGCATTTCTTGCACGCCTTTCAGGGTGCGGATTCAACCCACCATCCAACCCGGGGTGGTCGTCTCCCGCATACGCGGGATCCTCAACCCCGGGCTATCGCCTGCAATCCTTTCAGGATAGGGAATCCAAGAGGAGCGCAAGAGGAAACCCGGGCGATGGGTGTCACTGAAAGTGGTGGGCACGTTCGTGCGACTCAGCGGATGCCTCACGGAACCGTGGCCGGGGCTTCCAGCCCCGTTGCCAAGGCTCACCACGAAGTGGGCGACGGGCCTGGAAGGCCCGGCCACATGTGCTTGCCCACCACTTTCAGTGACACCCGCGGACGATCCCGGAGGCGAAAGATTTCGCTCCCCGGATCCGTGTGAGCACCATGACCCGATCAACCATCGCCGCGCTGCTGGCTCTCCCGGGCATGCTCGGTGCCGTTCTTCACGCCGAAGTGGTCGAGACGGACGTCTGCGTCTACGGCGGCACCCCGGGCGGGATCACGGCGGCGATCGCGGCCGCGCGGGAAGGAGCCTCCGTGGTCTTGCTCGAACAGACGAGGCACGTCGGTGGCCTGAGCACGAGCGGCCTCAACCGCGACGAAGGCGAACACATGCATCCGGACACGCTGGGGGGGCTGTGCCAGAAGTTCACCAAGGAGGCGGCGCTGCGCAGCGGATTCCCCGAACGGGCGATCATGCGCGGGGTGCGGCAGTGGCAGTCGAAGCATGCCGAGCAGGTCTTCCTCGAGATACTCGGGGAGGCGGAGGTCCCGGTTCGCTACGAGCAGTTGCTCGACAAGGTCGAAAAGAACGGGACGCGCCTCACCGCGCTGCATGTCCGAGGCGGGACGAGCTACCGGGCCCGGGTCTTCATCGACGCGACCTACGAGGGTGACCTGATGGCGGCGGCCGGGGTTTCCTACACCGTGGGTCGCGAGGCGCGGGACACCTACGACGAGGACCTGGCCGGCGTGCGCTACATGGACGAAAAGGTGAAGGTCTCGCCCTACGATGATGACGGAAATCTGCTCTTCGGTGTCATGCCGGGGCCGCCGCCCGAGGAGTTCGGCGCCAGCGAGCACCCGATCTGCTACAACGTCCGGCTGAACCTGACCACGGACCCGGCCAACATGGTGCCGATCGAAAAGCCGGAGAACTACGACCCGAAGCAGCACGAGCTGCTGGCGCGCTGCATCGAGGCCGGCTACCTCAAGCGGCTTGGCGCCATCATCGGCCTCTACGACATCCCGGGTTCCCCGAGGAAGAAGGAGCTCAACAACCGCCAGTTTTCCTATGTCTCGATGAGCATTCCCGGCGCGCAGACCGCGTGGTCGGAGGCATCGTTCGAGGAACGCGAGAAGATCCACCGGCAGTATCGCGACTACACCCATGGGATGCTGTGGTTCCTGAAATCGGATCCCCGGGTGCCGGAGAGCATCCGCCAGGACATGGCCAAGTACGGCTTCTGCAAGGACGAGTGGACCGACAACGACCACTGGCCATGGTACCTCTACATTCGCGCCGCGCGCCGGATGCAGGGTCCGTATGTGCTCACCCAGCACGACGTCACGACGCGGCGCCACAAGCAGGACGTCATCCACATCGGCTCCCACTTCATCGACTCGCACCATGTCACGCGCTACGCGGTCGACCGGGATCACTTCATCAACGAGGGCCGCATGTGGCAGGAGGGAATGCGCTTCGACATCCCCTACCGCGCCATCACGCCGAAAGTGGAGGAATGCACCAACCTGCTGGTGCCGGTCTGCGTTTCCGCCAGCAACGTCGCCTTCGCGGCGATCCGCCTGGAGCCAACGTGGATGCATCTCGGCGAGGCCGCCGGGATCGCCGCGGTCATGGCCGGCGAAGGTGCCGTGCAGTCGATCGACGTGACGCGGCTCCAGACCCGCCTGCGCGAATGCGGCATCCCCCTGGACCTGCCGGAGGATTAGCCTGGGACGGATACGAAGGCTCCAACTCCGCCATTTGGATTTCAGCAATTCCAGAACCTTCCACGGCACTGCTTGGGCTGATCGGCATGGGCCTGCTCCTGCGCCGTCAACGCGAGTGAGACCGCCGGCAGGCGGGCCCGATCACCAATCGGCAAACTGTTCTAATTCAGGAAACAGGCACTCTTTGCAAATTCTCTTGAGGACGCGGGAGTCGTGGCGACGATTCCTGCATCGAAAAGTCAATCCTGGTCGCGACATCTGAGGATTTTCACGGCGGATTCAAGCCTCAGGCTCCAAACGAACTTCGTCCCCTGAAATCCCTCTGCCCGGCACTTGGAACTGGCCATTGATCCATTCCCAACAGCATCCACCCCCTTCAGCCGAACCATGATGCACCCACGCCTTCCCCTGCTCCAAGGAATCGCCCTTCTCACCACACTGGCGCTTCCGTCGCATGCCGCCGACCTGTTCACGGAAGACTTCGAAGACTTAACGGCCGACGAAAACCTTTTCGGCGACAACAGCGGTGGCTTTGCAGTGACGTCCAACCTCCAGTCGGTGGTCCGTGACGAGAATACTTCCACCGTGTTTGGTGCCCCGAACCAATATGTCGAGTTTTTCGACGGGAACACAACCAATGGATTTCAAGTCCAATCGGCGGAGTATGTTCAGACTGCGAATGCGGTCACGACCTTCCAGTTCGATTTCTACGAGCCGTCCGGTGGCGGGGGAGATAACCTGAATGTCGGCTTCGCGCGGGGCGATATCAACACGAGTGGAAGCCGGGCACGCGCGTTTCTGAACGACGGAGTCGTTGAGGGCCTCTCCACCACGGGCACCACTTCCTACGACTTGGACACCGTCTACACCTTCTACATGATCCTCAACGACACGGACAATCCGGTGGCCTATGGCGGAGGAACGCTCGCCGCCAATACCGCCGACATCTGGCTGCAGCAAAGCGGAGGCGGGGCTCCCTTCTACGCGGGCTCCCTTGCGGCTACCGGTCAAAAGGATCCAACAAATGGATATTCCGTAGGCTTCAGAACTTTCAATAGTGATCTTCAGGATGTCATCGTCGACAATGTCAGCCTGTATGAAGGGGCCGCAGCCATTCCCGAGCCTTCTTCGGTGACCCTCGCCGGCTTCACCTACGATCCAAGCGATGGCAGCGCCGAGGTGAGCCTCGCGGGCGCCCCCAACACCAACTACAAGCTGGTCGAGGCCGACGACCTGGATTTCTCGAATCCGGATCTGGATCCGATCCCGCTGACCGGAGCCAGCGTGGGAACGCTCGTCGGCAACGAGGTGACCACCGATGGCAGCGGCAACGCCACGGTGCAGTTCAACCTCGGCACCGCCAAGTCCGCCACCTTCCTCCGGGCCGAAACGGCACCCTGAGAGATCGCTCCGACCGCGATGACCGCTTGCATTCTGTCTAAAATTCCCCAACAGCAACCAAACCACCGATCCGAACCATGATCCACCAACGCCTCCACCTGCTCCAAGGAATCGCCCTTCTTGCCACACTGGCGCTTCCGTCGCATGCCGCCGTCCTGTTCACGGAAGACTTCGAAGACTTAACGGCCAACGCGAACCTTTCCGGCACCAACAGCGGTAGCTTCGCAGTAACGTCCAACCTCCAGTCGGTGGTTCGGGATGAGAGCACGTCCACCGTGTTTGGAACCCCGAATCAGTATTTGGAGCTTTTCGACACTGTCGGTAACAACGGATTTCAAATTCAGTCGGCGGAATATTCCCAGACTGCCAATGCGGTAACAACCTTCCAGTTTGATTTCTACGAGCCGTCTGGTGGCGGGGGGGCCAACCTGAATGTCGGCTTCGCACGGGGCGATATCAACACGAGCGGAAGCCGGGCACGCGTTTTCCTGAACGATGGAGTCGTTGACGGCCTCTCTACGACGGGCACCACTTCTTACAGCCTGGACACCGTCTATACCTTCTACATGATCCTCAACGACACGGATAATCCGGTGGCCTATGGCGGAGGAACTCTTGCCGCCAATACCGCCGACATCTGGCTGCAGCAAAGCGGAGGCGGGTCTCCCTATTTCGCGGGCTCCCGAACTGCTACCGGTCAAAAGGATACGACCAATGGATATTCCGTAGGCTTCAGAACGTTCAATGGTGACCTTCAGGATGCCATCGTTGACAATGTCACCTTGTTCGAAGGGGCCGCCGCCATTCCCGAGCCCTCCTCCTTGGGCTTCGCTGCAATCGCTGGTCTATTCCTCCTGCGTCGTCGTCGCTGAGATCGCCAAAAGAAGCTCTCCTCCCAGGCTCGCCCAACGGGCGAGCCTTTTTGATGGAGATTCCTCAGACCTCGCCAAAGAGGGTCAGGTGGTGGTCCTTGCAGCGCACTTCCTGCCAGGTGCCCCTGTGATTGGAAACCGCGGATTTTCAGAGATCCGGAATCTGCGTCATCCCCCTAATCCGAATGGCACTTCGATAAGTGCGATGATCGCGATCCCAGCCAGGAAAATGCCTCAATCATCCGTGGCCTCTTGAGGGTGGTCCGGACTTCGTGAACCATCCCGGCGGGATGGCAGCCATTAGCCCGGCGGTCGCAGACCCCGGGAACCGTGTGTGGGCGGAGATCCGCATCCCATCGGGATGCCAGCCTGCTTCGAGCCGCCCTCCCATGTCGGAGCGGCTGCGATCCCGGCCCGGGATCGGAGACCTCTCTGCGTCCTTTTCCCGGGGTGCATCCGCAGAGCGGATGACCCCGCGCTAATGGCTGGGATCCCTACCGGGATCGAAACTCGACATGACAAGTGCGCTTAAGGAAGTGCCATTCCCTTTAATCGCCATCATCCGGGATTGAAAATGGTCGTGCAACGCCTTCAACTGCGGATTCCAGGATCATCTGGAATGGCTTGTCCCGGTCGCTGCGACGACGGAAGGCCGGTTGATCACTGCTCCGGCCCTGGCCGGAGGACAGGTTGCTCCGTAAAGGAAAGCGACAGGACGGAAACCATCTCGTGAGGCGGCTTCTGCGGCAGGCCCTCGACCACAAGTCCTTCATCGACGACACGGGCCTCCACCCCGACCTCCGATCCCAGAAGACGGCTCTCGACCGGCTCTCCGGAAACTCCCGACACCTCCAGCTTGCCGTCCTTGGGCCAGTCCTTGATGAAGAGGAAGATCCTCGTGTGTCCGTCCTCATCCACCTTGGTGCTGCTGCGGATGCCGTCCGGCAGCCCCTCCAGGAGGCTCGGGCCGCAGCCGTAGATCGCCTCGCCATGGGTCTCCATCCACTCCCCCACCGCCAGCAGTCTTGAAACACTCGGCGCGGGGATGTTGCCCATGCCGTCCGGGCCGATGTTGAACAGGAAGTTGCCGCCCTTGCTGGTGATGTCGACCAGCATCCAGAGGATCTCCTCCGGCGACTTCCAGTCGTGGTCGAAGCTTTTGTAGCCCCACGATTCGTTCATCGTCATGCAGGTCTCCCACTCGTAGTCGAGGCCGGTGTCGGGGATCTCCTGCTCGGGAGTCCGGTAGTCGCCCTCGATGCCGGCCCCGAGACGATTGTTGATCAGGGCATGCGGCTGGTGCTTCTCCACCAGGTCGAGAAACGGCTGCATCTGCTCGCGGGTGGCGGCGGGGCGGCGGACCCGTGGCGTGTCGAACCAGACGATGTCGATCCGCCCGTATTTTGTCAGGATTTCCTCCACCTGCGGCAGGGCGACGGTTCTGAGATACTCGTCATAGTCCCCGAGCTGCGCCTTATCCCAGTGACAGCCCGAGCACCAGCGACCCTCCCCGTCCGGAAGTTCGCAGCCGGGCAGGAACTCCTTCTTTCCCCGCCACGAAAACGAGCCCCAGGCATCGCCGCCGGGGTGACACCAATCCTGGTTGTGGGAGTAGTAGAAGCCCAGCTTGAGCCCGTGACGCCGGCAGGCCTCGGCCAGCTCGGCGATCGGGTCGCGCTTCATCGGAGTGGCATCGTGAATGTTCCAGTCGGAAACGTCGGAGTCGTAGATGGCGAAGCCCTCGTGGTGCTTGGTCGTGATGACGATGTACTTCATGCCGGCCTGCTTCGCGAGCCGGACGATGGCCTGGGCATCCCAGTTCTGGGGATTCCAGTCGGTGGCCAGGCTCTTGTATTCGGCGACCGGAATGCGGAGCGAGTTCATGATCCACTCGCCGATCCAGTCGGTCCGACGGGGTTTGTCGTCATCCGGCCCCTGGTACTCCCCGCCGAGCTTGGCGTAGAGCCCCCAGTGAATGAACATCCCGAAACGGGCTTCCTTCCACCAGGCAAGGCGTTCGGCTCGTTGCTCCGGAGTCTCCCCGGCACGCAGGCCGGTGGTCCCCTGGTCGTTGGCGATGGGTGGGTTCGCGGACATGGGTGAGGTGATGAGGGTGGAGATCAGCAGGAGACCGGACAAGGACGTCCGCGTTGGGAGGATCCTGTCGAGTGGACTGAAGATGGAATGAGTGCCTGGCATAAGAATATTCGTCAGCCCATGGGCAGGTGGGCCAGCGAGGGAGTCTCGGTCATGCTGGTGTAGTCCGCCTAACAGACGAGACATTATCCTCAAAGCCCGGACGGCGCTGTTTACCATGGATTTAGGGGATTTCCGGGATTACGCAGATTTCTGGATCTTGGAAATCTGCGTAATCCCCTTAATCTGCGGTTCTCAAAACTACCGATCTATAGGACGGCACATCCTACGGCACCTCGGTCACCTCGACTTGGAAGAACCGGGCGTCCGGGCCGCTGTCGAGGGACGGGAAGGGCACCTCCACCAGTTGGTAGTCACCATCGGTGCCCAGCGGGGTGGGTGCGACCAGCCAGGTGGGCGCGTCGTCGCTGGATTCCCAGTCGGCGAGGTCGGAGCTGAAGCGCCAGGCGTAGTTGACGCTGCCCGGATCGCCGGCGTCGGTCCGGCGAACGAAGCGGGCCCTGAATTCGCCTCCGGGGGAGCTCCGGGCGACGACGGGCGAGCCCGGTGTGAAGGTTGGATCCGTCCAGATGAGCGAGGACGAGTCGGAGACCGTCGGGTCGGTGCCGAAGGCGAACTCGAACAGGTTGGAGAACAGGTCGAGGTCGGGGTTTCCGGTCGGGGTCTGGTCGGGGCTGCCGTAGGCGGACCAGTCGAAGGAAGTCACCCAGGTGTCATACGGCCCCGAAGCGGCGATGGCGTCGATGACGAGGCCGGACTCGTCGCCATTGGCGATGACGAAGTAGCGGTCGAGCGTGGACCCGGACAGGTCCGCGCCTTCCCCGGTCTCGCCGGGCTTGATCAGATTGCTGAGATTGAAGCGAAAATAGACCGTGGTTTGGTCGGGAACGTGATCGCCGCCGTAGAAGCTCTGCATGAGGGCGAGCGCGTCACCGGTGAGGGTGTGGGAATGGTCCTGCTCGTCGGGGTCGTAGGTTTCCGAGGTTCCCTGTGGCAGCGAGATGTCGGTGGACCCGACCCGTTCGACCTCCGGATTCGGATCGGCCGGGCCGTGATAGAAGAAGGTGGTGCCGGTGGTCGACGGGTCGCTGCTGTCGAGCAGATAGACCTCGAGGGCGGGGTCGGCGCCACTGTGGTTGAAGTAGTTGCTGATCTCGAAGTTGAAGGTCGCGGCACCGACGGTGGTGCCGGCCGGGAGTGTCGGAAGATCGTAAGAGAGCACGAGGTTGACGTCGATCCGGCTGCCGGTGCCGCCGCCAATGCCTACTTGGCCACTGCCTCCATCCCCCGGGAAATAGCCGGTCGAAGTCGATTCCGCCCGCCCTTCGATGCGATCGGCGGCGCTGAAGGTAGCCGCGACGGGAGTCAGGGAAGTGGCGGTCTTGAAGCTCCAGGTGGTGGTGTCCGAGATTCCGGGGTAATCCACCCCGACGATGCTCTCGATGGCCCCGTTGTCGATCAGGACGTAGTATTCCGTGTCAAGATCGAGGGGGCTGGGCGGGAGGAGCCGCAAGCTGGAGCCGGAGAAAGCGACCTGGGCCGGATCGGTGACGTCCAGGGTGGCGACCGTGACGTCCCCGTCGGTCTTTTTGAGCGTGATGTTGCCGGAACCCGGAATGATCCTGCGATCGAAGGTCGCCGTCGGAGTGACGTCGGGGTGGATCGGCAACGTTGCCCCTTCCGGCTCCTTCGCCGTGAGGACCGGCGGATCGCTGTCGGGCAACGCGGCACCCGCGTCCAGCGAGACGTTGTCGATGAGCACCTGCTGCTCTTGGGTGCTGAAGCTACGGAATCCGACCCTGTATTGGTCCGAGACAGAATTCGCGGAGGGGTTGTCCCTCCCGACGAAGGTAAGGGAACCGCCAATGGGGTGGATCCACACACCCGCCTCCTGCGAGGCGATCAATTCGCCGGCGATGCTCTCCGCCGCTCCCGTGTCGTTGAACACCACGTAGAGGCGATAGGAGGTGTCGAGGCTGTAGCTGTCGGAGGTCCCGGGATTCGCGGCCGACGTGAGGTCCTTGATCACGCCGTCGTCGAGTTGCATCCGGAGTCGGTTCGTGTTGCTGTCCAAATCGCCATTCTTGTTGGCGTAACCGATGATGAGCTCGTCTCCCCCTCCTCCCGATGGTTCGTTGAAGTCGAATGAGTAGGTGGTCAGCTCCCCCACGGTGCCACTGATGTTGGAGGAAGTCAGTCGGACACTCGCGCCGCCGGCGTCGTTGTAGTCGAGATACTGGTTGGGATCTCCGAAGGGAGCGGCGGCCGCTTCGTCACGAACCGTCAGACCCGTGGTGGCCGTGGCCCACGGACCGGAAGTAGTGAGTGCGCTGCCGGCCGCATAGCTCTCGAAATCGTCGGTCAGCAACTGGCCCAGAGCGGCCGGGGAGGCGGAGATGAATGCGAAGGTGAGGACGGCAGGCCAGTGGCGGGGGCAGACGATGGTTTTCATGGGTTGTCGAGTGGAGTGAATCCACGCTCACGATGGCGTCCGGACAAGCCAGCCATCAATCGGCAACTCAGGAAGCAACTGGAACCATTTCTGGCACAGATGCCTGCGCCGCGTGACTGCCCGAACATCCGCTAAACCGCTACTGCGTGCCGTGCAGGCGTCCGAACAGCCGGCCGTCGGCGGCCTCCGTTGCCTCGATTGTCGCCTCCACGGTATGAAGCGATCCGGGCCCCGGGCTCACCACGAAGTTCACTCCGTTGATCGGCCCGCTGCTGGCGTCCGGCACGGCTGCCGAGACCCAGGGATCCGTCACCCCGAGATCGCCGCTGTGCTGGAGCGTGAGCAGCGCGCCACCACGCTCGGCGACCGGCCGGCAGGTGAAGGTGAGTTTCAACCCGCCGGAGACTTCCTCCGCAGTCGGGAGCAGGTCCCGGGCATCGGTTTCCATGGTCGGCGCCCCCAGCAGGAACGCGATCCCGTCGCTCACGCCGTCGCGGTTGAAGTCGCCGTCGAAAGGCTCGCCGCCGGACCATGCCTCGAAGGTCTCGTCCGACAGCACCGAACGCACGAAGCCGGCACCCACGGTTTCCACCACCACCGAGCCGAAATCGACAAAGTAAGGCTTGTTGCCGAAGTAGAAGTGGTTGTTCGGGGTGCTGCCGACGTAGCTCAAGCTGCCGCCGGCGGATCGGAGATAGACATTGTAGTAGGAGACGTCACCCGGGGCATGGTCCCACGCGACCTTGCCGTCGATGCGGTTGGACCTCACGGCGATGTCCAACTCCCGGACGTTGCTGACCGGCTCCGGCGACGGTTCGGATTCGTCGTAGATGGCCATCATGCCGACCCGCATTTCATACGAGGAAAGCGGCAGCGACGCACCGGATCCGAACCTGAGATTGAGGGCGGCGATCCGCTCGCCGGCATGGGATCCCAGGTCGATCACCACCTCGTTCCAACCGGTGGCATGGCCGCCGACGTCGTAGTAGGTGAACGCGGTGGGCGCGCTCGCCATCGAGACCCCGACCTCCATCGCGGCATCCGGGCCGCTGCCACTGCCGTCGCCGTACTTGAAGACGATCTTCACCTTGGTGTCCGAGGAAACGGGGAGGTCCATGAGGTAGAGCCGGAGGGTGTTGACGGCGTCGAGATCCCCGCTGAGACGCAGGCAGTTTCCGCCCTGATAGCTGTCCCCCAGCCAGAGTTCCGGAACCAGCTCCGAGCCGACGCTGTCGATGATCCAGCGCCAGGTCGGCAGCACGGGCTGGAGCGAGCGGTTCCACCACGCGTTGTTGAGTTGAGTGACGCCGTCGATGTTGAAACGCTCGCCGCGGCCGATGCTGAAATCGGTGGCGAAGGGCAGCGAGTCGATCGGCGACCTGGCCGCGATGTGGTGCGCAATGCCATGCCAGTTGCCCGTGCCCACCGTCGTGGAGGTGTCGCGCGGGTCGCCGCTGGAGCCGGTCCAGAAGAGGTCCTGGTCGGCCAGCGTTTCCGCCTGAGCGCCCGGGATGAAAAGCCCGGCCGAGGTGACGTGGTCGAGCCCGTCTGGGAAGGCGGTCGAGATGTTCTGGCGCGGTCCGGTGGACTCCTTGAATCCCGGCGCTTCCGCCATCTCGAAGCCCGAGAAGATCTTGTAGGGGTCGAGCCCGAGGTCGATGGCCCGGTTGCGCGAACTCTGCACGGTGGTGGCGTTGACCACGTAGTCGAGGAAGATCGAGTCCGCGATCCGGTTGCCGCCGGGGTTCTCGGGATAACGCAGGTACCAGTCGTTGTTGGTGTTGAGTTGGTCCTGCCAGCCGACCGCCCCGCTTTCGTTCATCGCATCGTACCACGAGATCCGCAGGTCGCTGTTTTCGCGGATGTAGCGGATCATGTCGCGCATGGCCGCCGCCTCGGCTGCGGTGGCGCCGTATTCCTGGTTGATGAACCATCCGTCGAATCCGATGAACTCGGCGACCTCGATCAGCTTGTCCGCCACCGGGTAGTTCCCGTTTCCATCGTCCTGCACGAAATCCTGAACCCATTCCAGGCGGCCGCCAATCGCCTGCCACGGGAAAAAGACAGTGCCCAGGATCGGCACTCCGTTGCGGTGCGCCGCATCGATCATCTCCGCCGTGGGCGGCACAATGATCCCCTCCCCCGCGGAGCCTCCCCATTGCACGGCCTCCTCGACATACTGCCAGTAGGTGAAGGCATAGGCGTCCCCTCCGGTGAAACGGCCGAACGCCGGCCGGCCGGCACTTCCGGGATTGTAGGTGTCGAGGCTCTGGATGCCGCCCTGACCGGACCGGGCATTGCCGTTCGCCTTCAGGGCCGGCAGCACCTCGAAGCGCTCCCGCAGGGCAACCGTGCTGCGGTAGAAGGGCGCGTCCGGGTCGGCCTGCGGGTCCCAGGCGAGCAGCGTGTCCGGCCACCAGATCGGCATCGTCGGCTCGGGCACGAAGTCGTCGGCCCATTTCGCCTTCATCGCCTCGCGCTCCGAGACAAACTCGGACCCGGCCAGCAGCCGCGAGTAGATCTTCACCTCGCCGATCATGCCGTCCATTCCCTGATCGCCATTGGGACTGCCGAACAGGCGCATCGGCCCCGCACCCGTGAAGTCGCCGGCCGGCACGATGGCGGTCACCGGCGTGTCGTTGTAGGAATCCCAGAACTCGGTTTCACCGGTGGCCGCGTCGTAGTTGAGGGCCAGCACCACGGTTCTTCCCGCGGCGAGATTGCTCCCGGTCTCCAGCACCGTCCCGTTGAGCGAAGCCATCATCGTGCCCTGCTCGCAGCGGATCATGAGTTGGTGGTCCGCGCTGGTGGGACTGGTGCCATGGTTGGCCATCACCACGTCGCGAACGCTCCCGCCGAGGAAGCTGTCGCATTGGACGGCGACCAGAATCGCAAAGCCGGAATTGCCGCCCGCGCTTCCGGCGAAGTCGAGCCAGCCGTCCTGGGCTTCCCTGGGTGAAAACAGGTCCATCCGCGCTCGGGCAGTCGAATGGTCGGAGTCCACGCCCGCGAGCCCCTTGTCCGAGAGGTTCTCCGAGGGGAAGGTGACCGGCGCGTCCCCCGGGGTCGGGACCGCGTCGTTGCCGTTCACCGTGAGGTCGGCCCAGGAGGTCACGTTGCCCGACCCGTCGACCGACACGCTGCCCGGCGAGGACGCGTCGAGGTGCACGATCAAGCCCTCGGTCGGAGAAACAAGCTCTGTGGCGCCGAGTTCGAGGCCCGACTCCCCCACTCCCAAGTCGATGAAGTAGCGATCGAACACGCTGCCGTCGAGACCGGCGTCGCCGCTGCCGGTGACCAGGTTGTCGAGATTGAAGCGAAAGAAGACCTCGGTGCGCTCGGGGATGTGGTCGCCCCCGTAGAATCCCTGCAGCAGGGCAAGGGCATCGCCGGAGAGGGTCATCGTCTGGTCCTGCTCGTCGTCGCCATAGTTGACCTGGCCACCCTGGGGTTCGGAAAGGTCGACGGTGCCAACGAAGGTGGTGTCGGGATTGGGGTCGTCGGGGCCGTGGTAGAAAAAGTCCGTTCCCGAAGAATCCGGATCCGCGGTGTCGAGGAGATAGACGTCCAGCGCGGGGTCGGCGCCGCTGTGGTTCTGGTAGGCGGTGATCTCGAAGTTGAAATCGGCCGACCCGAGCGTGGTCCCGGCCGGTAGGTTCGGCAGGGTGAAGCCGAGGACAACCTGCCGGTCGGTCCGGCTGCCGCTGGCACCCCCGATGCCCACCGTCGAGGAACTCGCATCCGGATAGTAGCCGACCGGATCTGCCGAGGCCTGGGCGCGGCCCACGATGCTGTCCTTTGAGGACGGGTCCGGGGTGGGCAGCACGACCCCGGCGTGCAGGGACACGTCATCGACGAACACCTGCTGGATATCCGGGTTGTAGCTCCGGAAGCCGACTCGGTAGGAGGAAGTGGGAGTGTTCGAGGCGTCGCGGGTGCCGGCGAACGCCAGCGGACCGCCGACGGGCTGGATCCACACGCCCGCCTGTTCCGAGGCGATCGATTCGCCCGCGACGATCACCGTCGCCGCCGTGTCATTGAAGACGACATGGACCCGGCAGGGCGTGTCGAGGCTGTAGCTGTTGGCGGCCGTGGTGGTGAGTCCGGCGATCAAGCCGTCGTCGAGATTCACGAGAAGGCGGCCGGTCGTGGAAATGAGGTCGCCATCCGCCTGCGTGTAGCCGAAGACGAGCCGCCCGTCCGCGGCGCCGGAAGGTTCGCGGAAGGTGAAGGCATAGGTGGTGACGGCCCCCGCGGCGGCGGCGATGTTGGGAGAGAGCGCCTTCAGGCTGACGGCGTCGCTCGCATCGTTCCAGTCGAGGAATTGGTTCGGTGAACCGAAGGGCGCGGCGGTGTTCTCGTCGCGGACCGGCAGGCCGGCGGTGACCGCATCCCACGGACCCGAAGTGCCGAGGTCGGCGCCGGCATCATGGCCTTCGAAGTCGTCGCCGAACCACTGGCCGTGGGCGAAGGGCATGAAGGCAAGCAAGAAGACGAGCATCCGGCGGCCCACACGCGCCGGGAGCATCAGGAATGGGTTGTTCATGGATTGGTTTGATGAGCTGAGCGCACACCGATGCACGCAACGCCCGGCAAGCGGCCTACTTCACCCGCAGGCGGTAGAAGCTCCGGGGCTCGCCGTTTGCAGGAGTCACCAGAACCTTCTCAAAGCCGTCGCCTTTGACATTGTAGAGGACGGTATCCCACTCGGAATCGGCAAGGTCGGGCGAGCGTTCCAGCTCGTAGCGCCAACCTTCGTCATCCCGGAAAAGCATGGAAACCTCGTTCGCCGTGACCTCCTCGATCCTGAACAACGGCGCAGGTGGCGGCACCTCGCCGGCCAGCTGATAGGTGGCGGTGACGGTGGCATCCGATGCCGGCATCCGCATCGTGGTGAAGCCGGCCTGGACGTCGACAAGCGTCTGCGTGTCACCGGTCCAGCCGGCGAAGACCTGTCCGGGCGGGGCGGGATCCGCGGCGATCTCCATGATGCCTCCCGCCTGCGCCGTTCCGTCCCCCGCCCCGCTGTTCACGGTCAGGGTGTGGGCCGGTTCGCCGGAGTCGCGGTAGGTTGCGATGAGATACAGGTCCCTTTCCGGCATGGTGACCGTGGTGCTGGCGCTGTTGGCGTCGGCAATGGCATCCCCCCCGCCGAGCCAGCGATCGAACACCTTGCCCGCAGGAGGCAATGAAGCGGTCACCGAGCGGACGCTGCCGGGAAACACGGGCTCCGCCGAGCCACTGCCGCTGTAGACCGAAATTCTGAACGACAGGTCGCTGCGGAAAGCCGCCGCCGGCAACCCGGCGGCATTGTAGAGCCGGTTGGTTCCATTCGACGCGGCCGAGTAGCAGTACCGCACATACCTGGGCGCCGGGACCGATGGCGCCGAGACCAGCACCGTGTCGGCGTCGATGACGGCTTGGGCCGGAACAAACGACCGGTCCGAGCCGGCGACCTCGAAGCATTCCAAGGGCCCGCCCACCACCTCTTCCACGGGATCGGTTCCATTCTTGATCCCGATCATCAGCCCGCCCTCGGCGTAATCGAAGATCACGCGAATCTGCGAGCCCTCCACGCGGGTCTCGAAGGGAACCGGACCGCTGTAAACGACGTTGGCTCCGTAAATGCCGGCCAGCGCCCATTGCGCCAGGCGGAAGCCGGGATCCAGCTTGTTGGTCGGATGAATGTTGTCGTCCTCGCCGACATCGATCAGCACCGCCATGCCGCTGTTCTCCTCCGTCAGGGCCCGCAACTGCCCGTCGCGGATGAGAGGATATCCCGTTTCAGGATAATTGATGTCGGTGTCCCGGAAAAAATGGGGCAACTGACAATAGTAGAACGGCAGGTCCCCATAGCCCCAGGCCGCACGCCAGCCACGCATGAGGGCACGCATCTTTTCCTCATACTGAATGGGGCCGTGGCGGTCGGACTCCCCCTGATACCAGAGAAATCCGCAGATGCCGAAGGGAAGCAGCGGGGAAATCTGCGCGTTGAAAACCTGGGCGAACTCGTTGACACCTCCCTGTTCGGCATTGGCGAGATAGCCCGCCAGTTCCGGCACCGCTGCCACCCCCTCGGAGTTCAGGAACTTGCGAATTCCCTGTCCGCCGTGGCTCGAATTCAGCAGACCGACCGGCACGCCGGTGCGGGCATGGATTTCCCGGGCGAACAGGTAGCCGACACCGGTGAAATCGGGGATGTCGGCGGGGTTGGTCGTGGCCCAGGCGTGTTCGATGACCGGCTCGTCCAGCGGCGTCGGCGACATGGTGCGCTCGATAGCGATATGCCGGATGTGCGGGTTGTTGTCGTCGGCATACTCATCGGCAAACCCAGCCACCAGATCCATCTCCCATTCCATGTTGGACTGGCCGGAACAGAGATAGACATCGCCGAAGATCACATCGGAAACGGTCTGGACGACCTCCCCGGAGGCCATGAGCTTCAGCTCGTGGGAGAGCCCGCCATCGTGCGCCTGCGGCGCAAGATGAACCGTCCATCTGCCATTCGCATCGGCCACCGCCGAACCGGCGGGCGCATCGTCGAGCAACACCTCCACCGAAGTCCCCGGCGCGGCGAATCCCCAGACGGGCACGGCCAGATCGCGCTGCAATACCATGTGGTCCTGGAACAGGTTGTGGAATCGGGCGGCTTCCTCGAGCGCAGTCACCACCAGGTCGTCGATCGCGAATTCCAGCCCGTAGGCCGTCGACAAGGAGGCAAACGAAAACCGGCCGATGTTGTTGCTTGAGTTGAAGACCGTTCCGGCGGCGGTCGTTCGGTCTTCCATCGCGGTCTCGAGCTTGAGCGCGCCATTCAGCCAGTAGGCCACCGAATTGGCACCCAGGGATCTCGTGCTGGAATCCGGGGCGGCATAGCTGATCGACCTGGAGTCGTCGTCATTGACGAAAATGCTCAGCGTGTTGCTCGAAGCCAGCAACGGGTTGTTGGTGCTGTCGGGGCCGGTGGATGAAATGAAATCGATGGTCCCATCGGCATAAAGTCGGCAGTCCAGAAAGCGCTTCGTCGAGCTGGATTGGCTCACCCCGAATTCTCCGACGGAGGCACTGACGTAGAATCCACTGCTGGAAGTGCTCAGGGGGGCGAAGGAGAAGTCGATCCGCACCGCGGAGAGTTGTTCCGCGGCGCTGCCGACGAGGTCGTAGCCGAGACGGACACCGGCGCCGGAGACCGTGCTGTTGTCCCACAGGCGGACCCCATTCCCGCTCCCGGCAGCGTTCGATCCGGAATCAATGATGAGCGTGGAAATGAAATCCGTCGGCGTGCCCGGCAGCACCACCGTCGCGCCGCTCGGCAGCTCTCCGACGGTCTGCCCCGTCTCATAGTCCTCGGAGACCAGCACCTCCGACCGCCCCGGCAATGCAAGGAATGCCGCCAGCAACAACAGCCATGCGGCTTGTGACCGGAGTGGCATGGGACGTTTCGGAATTCGGATGGGTTTCATGAGAGTCGGTTCTGCTGCGGAAGCCGTCACGGAAACCCGTCAGCGGCGCGATCCTGACACCGGGCCGAGACCATGCTCGAATCGAAGGCGGTGAGTGACTGAATCCGATTCTATGACAGAGGCTCGGCTTGGATGTTTACTTGAGCCTCAAGACCGGAACGGACCCGAAACCCTGGTGGGGCTGTCGCCCGGATCAAGACGCCCGGCGACGGTGAAGCAAGAGGAGTCCGCCCGTCGCACCAAGGAGAATAAAAGCGCTGGACGGTTCCGGAATTGCCGCGGCACCCGTGAAAGCGGTTACATTATCCACATACACCTGCTGCGTCTGGGTGCTGAAGGATCGAAAGACCACGCGATAGGAAGCCGTTTGTGATCCGGTCGCGTTGACCGAGCCTGCGTAGGTCGCGTTTCCACCCCCAAAATCCTCAATCCACACATCCGCAGTGCCGGCGGCCACGGTGCCTCCGGCGTAGTTCACCGCCGCGCCGGTGTCGTTGAAGATCAGATACATCGTGTAGCTCGTATTCAGGGAATATGTGTTAGATACGGTCGTTGTGAGCCCGGTAATCCTCCCGTCGTCTAAGTTCACTCTCACCCGGTCGGGAAGTGTTCCGCCACTCTCGGCGTAACCGACTGTGAGAACGTCACTGCCACCGGTCGAGGTTTCGTGAAAATCGAACTGGAAGGTGCTCACCGCACCACTCAGCTCCGTGTAGGTGTTCGACCGGAGTGTGCCCCAGGTGTTGCTACTGTCATTGATATCGGCATAGGTGTTGCTGGCACCAAATGGACTTCCCGAATTGCTGGCAACCTGCTGGTCCGCTGATGAAGACCCCGCTCGATCACCACCGGGACCCAAGCCATCAGTGATGATTGCGCCCACTGTCTTGTCGGAAAAGTCGTCGGTGAACAGGGTCGCGCCGCGGACTGCGGTTGCGGTGGAACACGCCGCCAGCAATGTGGCGATCAAGGGTCGTTGGATGGTCATGCTCATGATCAATCTCCTTCCGGGGAAAACGTTCCGAAGGTGCCGGCCGGCGAACTTATCGTCAATGGGATCCGAAATACCACCTGTCACCAATCTTAGAACAGCTCACGACGCCTGACCCGGGCGCGTCCCTCACTCGGGCTTGACCGCCGGGATGAACTCGTCGACGGCCCGGTAGTCCACGCGGCCGGTGCGCGGGTTGTTGAAGAAAAAGACGTACGAGCGGACCTCGGAATCGACAGGCCAGCGGGTCATGCTGAGGGCGCGGGTGCCGGCATCCTCCTCGACGCCGAAGCCGACCTGATGGAAGCCCTCGTCCGCCCTGCCGGAAGGCCGGACCACGCGGCCGGCGCCGGGTTTGAGACGGAAGCGGGTGGTGCCGACGTAGCCGACGACGCTCTTGCCCGTGCGGTTGAAGAGGTAGTTGTCGCCGGGGCGGAATCCGGGCTGGTCGGCGCGCAGGACGATGCCGTGCAGGGTGCCGTCCGGCTTTGACAGCAGCAGCAGGATGAAGCGGTCGCCTTCCTCGGGAAGCGCGATCCTGCCAACCAACCGGCGATCCGTCGAGGTGCGCAGTTCGAAGGCCCGAGCCGGTGGCTCGATTTCATCGGAGAGATACTTGGTCGGTGGCTTGAAGGGCTCGCTGGCCTTGTCGTCGGCGAGCATCACCAGCTCCTCGACCCCCGCCGGCAGGCTCTCGGAAAGGACGCGCACCGTCGGCCCGGCATGAGCAAGCTGAAGCAGCGCAAGGAGCGGGACGGCGAGGCGGATCAGGCGAAAAATCATACCTCGTTCGGGTGGAGCCAGCGGAAGGACACCAGCTCGAAACGACGTCCGAAGCGGCGGTTGACGTCCGACACCAGATCGGCGGCGGCGGTGTTCGGCTCGTCCTGGGGGCTGACGAACGCGGCCTGCCTCTCGACCACGGCCTCGCACCAGGCGCGGGCGACGACCTTGCCGCCGCTGACCGATTCGCCGTAGGCGCGAATGACGAACGAGTCCGAGCGCGCCGAGAGCATGGGGGCGATGGGCGTGAGGATGTCGGCTTGGCGGACGATGCCCGGCGCCCCGTAGGCAGCGGCCCCCGCCTCGGCCTCGGGGAAGGGATAGCGGTTGGCGTCGGCATCGGGGACGGCGCGGGGCCCCTCGACGTAGGCGCTGTTGATCCCGGCCTGCTCGGAGTCGAGGGCGCTCTGGACGGCCCCGGCGGCCGCCAGGTCGCGCTCGCTGCCGGGGCGGCGATTGATGAAATCGGCGAGCGAGAGGAAGGGGCCGCGCTTGCGGATCTCGCGGACGAGCGCCCTGGCCAGCGCGTCGATCTCGTCATCGTCGAGCGTGCGGCGACCGATCCACTGGGCGGGATCCTTGACATCGACATTGCCGTCGCCGCTCGCGATCAGGTCTTCGGAAGTGACCAGGTTGGCGACGGGGGTGATGGATTCTTCGCTGGAAGTCACGTCTTCGGCCCCGCTCTGGTCGCGCGTGACGACCGGATGTTCACGCAGGGCGGCGAACATGGCCTTCCACGCCTCGACCGAGGTCGAGTTGACGTTGAAAAGCCCGTCGACCCGCAGGGCGGCGGCCGTGAGGAGGTGGGCGTCGGCAGCGGGCTGGTCGCCGTCGAACCACTCGTCGATGAGGCCGTCGGGCTGCCCGGAATCGGACGTCAGGCGGTAGCGTGCGACCGAGAGGGGCCGGTCGCCGCTGAGGAAGTCGAGGGCGACCTGGCTCTGGGTGCGCCGGCCTTGCGGGTCCGGGGCGATGCCGGAAAGAAACCAGTCGTCCCACAGCGCCCGGTTGGCGAGGTAGGAATGGTCGGCGAGGGTGCGGCGACCGTCGAGGGTGCCGTCGGTCTGTTCCGGCGGCAGCACCGAGGGGGCCAAGGAGTTGCCGATGGGGTGGCAGATCTGGGGAAGCATCGGACGCCGGGGTCGGACCACGGTGGACCCGGAGGACGTCGAACCGGCATCGAAGCCGTTGGCGAAGGCGTGCTGAAAGGCCGCCAGCGAGAACACCGGCTGGCGGGGCACGAAGTGCGTGACGAGAAAGTTGGTGCCAAATTCGGCGTTCATCCCACCGCCGAAGAAACCGTTGCCGTCGGGACTGACCTCGAGGTTCCGGTTTTTCCAGCCATCGAGGGGCTCGACCTGGATCTCGAAGGGCAGCAGATCGAGTTCCTCCTCCGAGAGGGTGCCGAAGTCGTGCTCGGTTGACTTGGGGTTGTGCCGGGCGAGCCAGCGCCCGCCACGGTCGGAGCCGAACTCGGTCTTGGCGTTGTGCGCGTGGAGCATGAACGGCTCCTTGCGGCCGTCGAGCCGGGCAAAGGTGAGCGGTCGGGTGTCCGCCGAGTTGAACTTGTCGAACACCTGCGGGGCCTGGGTGGCCACGAGGCGATAGGCATCCGGCTTCGGCGAGCTCGAGCTGTAGGGATCGCCGTAGATGCCGTCGATCGTCGAGCTGCCGATCCTCAGGGATTGCCCGCGGGACGACCGGTCCTCCTTGTAATAGAGCCCGTAGTCGGTAAGTGAAAAGTGCCGGGAGCCTCGCGAAACCTCGTCGTTGGGCCGGATCCGGTAGCGGATGATATCATTCGGGTCGCCCTCGATGTAGCCGCCGGATGGATCGCGGAGATCGACGGCGACGCCCCCGCCGAGGTTCCAGCCGGCCTTGCCGTCGACGTAGTTGAGCCCCGGATTGTACCTCCTGATGGTGGTGTTGGCCGCCTGCGAATAGACCAGCACCTCGCCGGGCTTGAGCACGATGGGCTGCACCTTGCCGGCGATGAGGGTGAGAAAGTGCCAACTGCTGGCGGCGAGGGCCCGACGCAGGCTGGTCGTGACCGTGCGTCCGCCGACCGTGAGGGTCAGGTCGTAGGGGAGCTGCCAGAACTTGACCGAGTTGTAGGCGGGCTGCAGCGAAACCGGGACGTCGAGCGGATTCCAGTAGGTGATGATCGGATCGCAAACCACCGCGAGCCGCTTTTTGGGACCGTTCGAAGTGTTCACCGTCCGGGCATGAAACGAGAGCACGGACTTGTAGCTGATGAGGGTCGGTTGCTTGTAGAGAATGGCGTGATCCTGGGACACCGCCGCCAAGCTGCCATCGATCTCGAAAAACGGCGTATCGGTCGAGCTGCTGCCGCCGGTGGTGAAGGCGAGTCTGCGACCGGACTGGAGATCCTTGTAGACCTGATAGTAGAGCCAGAGTTCGGCGAAGTTGATGCCGGCGCGTCCGTCGATCTCGTAGAGCGGCTCGATCGGGGCCTCGGAGGGTTCCCTTTCAAGATACATCGAGAGATCCTTCCGGAAGCCGCCGGCCCGCACGTTGGTCAGCATGCCGGAGGAGCTGGCCGCGAGATCGTGGAAGAGCCCACGAGGTAAGGCGGGATCGTCGGCGAGGAAGGCGGACTGGGGCCAGTCCGTGACCAGACGGCGTCGCGCATCATCCGTCTCCAGTTCGGCGAAGGGTTGTCGTCCGCTTCCGTCGGCGGCGAGCTGAACCCCCATCTGGCGGGCGGCCTGGAGGCTTGCGCGGATTTCGGCTGGCGATCGAGCTTCGGACGTCTCGGGAATGTCGAGGACCGCCTTGACGCCCTGGTCGCCGGTCCACCAACCCAGGCGCGCCGCGCCCCGCTCGTCGGCGACCGCGAGGGCGGGAACCGTCACCCGGCCCGATGGCGCATCGCCGAGCGTGCCCCGATCCACGAGGACAACCGGGTCGGCGGTCTCGCCCCCGGCGGTTTCTTGGCGGGCCGCGGATTCGGCCTGCCCGGAGACCAGCCACGACACGAACTCGGGTTGCGGGCGCTGCTCGGTCTCGGCCGGCCAGGCGCGATAGACGCCGGTCCAGTGGCGGTTTTCCTCGGCGGCGGACGATTCCGCGCCATCGCCGCCGGCCTCGGTCCACTGGTCCGCAGTGGTGGTGACCCGCTGGTCCGGCCCGGCGGTCTTCTGCAACTGCCCGATCGCCAGCGCCAGCGCGAGGCGCGCATTGGCCCGCGCCTCGGCCTGCGCGGCTCCCTTGGACGACGCACGCAGGCTCACCGTCGAGAGACTCAGCAGGCCCACTGCCAACAGGGCCAGCAGCACCATCAACGAGACGGTCACCACCAGCGCAAAGCCCGGTGGGCCGGCCCGGCGTATCCGTGTGGGTTTTGAAATCATGGCTTGGCGGAAACCAGGGCGCTCTCCCACTGCGGCAAGGAGGGACGCGTCCTGCTTTTTCGACATTGTGCCGACCGGACAAGCCCGCCCTCAACTTGAATCCCATGAGCGACTGATGTCATTCTTAGGACAGCCACGCTCGCGAAGCCGGCGGCACCGGCACGCAGAAGACGCGCCCTCCCAGGAAGTCCATTCGGAGCTCGGCTGGGGCCAGTGGCGTCCGCTCACCTCCGCGCCAGCTCCAGCCACTTCGTCCCGATGCCGGCCAGGTCCGACTCGGGGGACTCCGCATCGGGCCGGAAACTCGTCCGCTCGATCCTTCGCATGTCACCGGCCAGTTGGGCACGCTGGTCATTGGACAGGCGAACCGACGGATCCCTCGCGATGGCACGCAGCAGGCACAGGATGCTGAACCCGTTCACCTCTTCCGGCATCGCGAGCGAGTGCGGGTGCATCTCGGGCTCTTCCTTGCGCCGGTTCCGGACGACCAGCACGACGACGATCGCCATGAGCAACAAGCCGACCAGACCGATCGCCAGGTATCTCCAGCGACTCACGGGAACCTCCGGCACTTCCTGCGGGTTCAGGGCGACCGGCTCTCCATCCGGAACGGTGACGTAGTCCATGTTGCGTTGGACCTTGCTGACCAACTCAGGCGTGTAGAGTTTCTCGGTCCGGCTGACCGACCCGGGATCGGAAACTTCCAACCGGACAGCTTCCGCGCGGGTTCGCTCGGCTCGATCCAGGAAACCGGAATTGAAGCCGGGAAAGGAAAAGACCGGTTGCTCACGGTCGAGCGATTCGTCCGGACGGTATTCGAGGACCCATCCGCGCCGCGATTCCGCGAAGAACCGGCCGTCCTCCAGCTTGAACTTCTCGACGAGCGCCGGCTCCGCCTCAGTGACGACCGGCGCTGCGAATCCGGGCACGGCGAGATCCAGCATTTCGTCGATCCCGGGGATCAGGCCCCGCGCCACGGCGGAGATACGCAGCTCGACGTGGCCGTTCTCCTCGAGCAGCTTCTGCGGGTTGGCGATCTGGGTGATCCTGAGGCCGGACATCCTGCGGACCGGGGAGGCGCCGGCGTCCGGCTTGCAGTTGATCTTCACCTTCCGCGAGGGCACGGGCAGGACCACCTTGCCGGTGCCGTCGTTGAAGGTCATGTCCATGTAGATCCGTGGGATCCAATCGACCGCCGCATCCATCGGCCGCGCCACGACGTAGGCGAGGGCCTGTTCGCGCCAGCGGCGCTCGCCGAACTCCTGACCGCCCGACGACTTCGCATTCGGGATGTCGCGAACCGCATTCCTCGTCTTCTCGAAGACGATCTGCTCGATGAGAAAGTCCTCCTCCAGGGCGTTGCGGATCCGCCGCTCGAGGTTGTCGCGGTAGTCGATGAGTGCGAAGCCGGTATTGCGCCCGGCGTACTGGCTCTCGGTGGTTTCGTTGACGAGATAGCGGCTGAAGCCGCCGCTGCTGGCCTCGACCTCCTCGGTGAACTGAAGTTTCACCATCATGCCGAAGCTGGCCCGGGGGTCGATGCGCTCCGATCCATCGACTTCCACGGCGAGCCTCAGTTCGGTCAGCACGTCCTCGTAGTCGGCGATGATGCCGCGAACCAACTGCCCCTCCGGCAGCTCCGTCCAACCGGCCTTGTCGATCAACTTCAGCCCCGCCCCGAGATAGCGCTGACGCATGTGGGGCGGCAGTTCGGGTAGGGACTCCTCGAAGTAAGTGCACAGCGCCCCGAGGTGCCAGCGCAGGAGGTCGCTCTTCTTGCGCCGCTCCTCGAGCTTTTCGTAGTCGTCGAGGAGGGATTTCTCCTCCGCGCTCAGGTCCAGCGAACGGAGCATGGCAGGCGTGACCTCGTGGGGGGCTGTGCGCTCGTCGGCGGCCCTTCCCCGCAGCTTCCAGATATCCCGGTCGATCCTTTTCGCCCTGGCATGTTCCTTGAGCACCGCGGCACGCAATTGGTCGGGCGTCAGGTCACTGCCCCGCAGCTCCTCGACGAAGGCCATCGACTCCAGCAGCCGTCGCAGGTCCCGCAGCCGGCTGCTCCACGTGTGACCACGGAGATCGGGCATGACCTCCACCGTTAGACCCGCCAAATCGCTGCTGCCGAGGATCACGTTGAGCCAGGCGACGAAGGGCTCGATGGTCCGATTCGCCGGCTCCTTGCCGGAAAGTGAAAGGAGATAGGTCCACCCGGCTTCCTCGAAACTGTCGAGGGCTGCGTCCCGGGCAGCGCAGAAGGCGGCGCGATCCTCGTTGTTCAAGTAGGCATACTGTGCCTTGTCGTGCAGGAGCGAGCCGCGGAAGGCGTGCAGCTTCCAGTCGTCCGGCCTTTGCTCACAGGCTCTTTCGAGCATCCGGGCCGCCGTTTCGTAGCCTGCCTTCACCGACTCGACGATTTCCTCGGGCCCGCGCCGGGTGAGCTGCTCCTTGTTCGCCTTCTCACTGCGCCAGATATCTCCGAGCCGCGTTTTCATCGCCCGGGTCAGCCCGATGATCTGGCGGGTGGACATTTCATCGACCGGGCCGAACACCGCCCGAATGTCCGCCGGCTGGAAGACCTCGGTGATGGCATGACTCTCAATGAAAGCCTGCACGAAGGCGTCGCTTTGCGCGAGGTTGACGCCGTGGTCTGCCAGCTCGTTCGCAAAGTCGCGGAGGAATGTCAGGTTCGCCTTCTGGGTCGCATGGGTGAGCGGGATGCCGACCTCCTTCCGACCGAACGGGTCGGGGGCGATCTGCGTGAACAGCCCGGGGTTGTATTGACGGGCCCGGAAGCCGAGGTATTCCTCCGCCAGTTCCCCGGCCAATCGCGGGTTGGTCTCCGCGATTCGCAGGATGCGGGCCTGCACCTCGCTGCCGTAGGCCTTGTGCTGTCGCATCGCGAGGCGGGCGAGGGTCGCGTCGATTTGATCCCGCATGTCCGGGCTCACCCATTCGATCCATGACCCGCGCGGAACGGTACGGTTGAGCACGGAAAAGGCGAGCGCCGGGGGACCGGGCGAGTAGCGGTAATTGCTCGGGCGGAACGACCGCTGCTTTGCCTTTTCGGCCTTGTCGCGCTCGACGACCATCGCGTGTTCCGCCTCCCGCAGCCAACCGCCGGCAAGCTGCGTCAGGCCGGTGCCGAGCAGCGGCTCCTCCTCGCCCGACGACCGGATCAGCGCCTCGGCGATCAGCTCTTGCAGACGGAGAAGATCCCCGCGTTTTGCCTCGTCGACCCGATTCCGGCGCAACTCCTCCATCGTGCGGCCCGTGCCCACCCGCTCGACGAGTTGCATGCGTGATTCCGGGCTGCTCTCGAACCGCTCTTCGAGCCACTCGATCGCCTGCGACCGGGGAAGCTGGAGCAGGTGTTGAAACATCTCATCCCGAGTGTCTTGACGATCTCCCGTCTGATCCGCGCGAGCCATGGAACCCGCTCCGAGCATCATGATGCCGAAGACAAGCAGAAGAGCGATCCGGGGACAGGCTGCCACGAAAGCGCGAGGCTGAAGGGATGGTGAATCGTTAGGGATCATGATCATTAGTGTCCTGGTGCCGAGGGTGACTTCATGAAGGCTTCCTTGCCGCTCGCGCCCGGCCGCCTCATTCGGGTCGGCCCGGGAGGATCGGGCAGTGGGTCGCTCTCCATCCGGGCCAGATCCATCCGCACGAGACGGACGGACTCCTCAAGGTTCTGCTTGAGGATGCGGGCCGTGGCGGTGTCGGCCTCGTCGTACTTGTCGGTCAGCAGACAGTACTGCTGCCGCGCATCGTCCGCGGCCGGCACCCATTCTTCCCGGGTATATCCCCGCATTCGCATCTCGGTTGCCGCTTGATAGGCGCCGGAGGCGGCGGCGGCGCGGAAGTTGTCTTCGAATCCCTCGGGCCACTCGCCGGATTGGATGGCCTCCATGAGTCCCTCCAGTTCGTGCAGTCCTTCCTCGATGAATCCCTGCCGGATCACCACCAGCGCCTTCTCCAGCGCGATCTGTTGGCGGGGGATGACGCTTTCTTCCGACTTCGGCAGCAATCCGAGCGCCTCCTCGTACTTGGATCTCGCCTCGGCAAGCAGCCGCTCACGCTCACCACCTTCGCCAACCTCCGCAGCCGCCTGCACGGCCTCGCGTGCCGCGTCCCACTGTCTGGATACCACATCGTTCCGGCGGGCGACCGCGCCCTCCGGGCTGAACCAGTGATAGGCCAGCCCGATCGGAATCATCAGCCAGATCATCGTGATCCATCCTCTCATGCGATCTTCTCCCTTCCCTTGATGTAGTTTGCGGATTCGCCGAAGAACTCAAGAGCCAGCGGAATCGCCGCCAGAACCGCGGCGCCGATCACCACCGCGAGGATGGCAAGCTCCCTTCGGGTCCAGACAAGCACACGGCCGAGAGGCTGCGGTTTGGTCAGGTCCCCAAGAAGCTGGTCGGACACCCAGGTAAGGTTCCCGTCATGATAACTTCCGCCCAGTCGCCGGGACAACTTGGTCAGCTCGCCGCGGTCCTGTCGCGACAGGTGTTCGTGGATCTCGGTCGGCTGCCGCGGGTCCCCCACTCCGACCACTACCACCCGGCCGATGGCCTCGGGCAGCACGGGGATGGCGGTTTCCTCGACCGTATCGCCATCCGAGATGAGCACCATGGTGGCACTGCCCGTCCTCCAATCCCGGGCCACATCACAGGCGAGCGCCACTCCGCGGATCATGTCGGTTGCCCCCGGCTCGAAGGCGTTCGAGAGCGGGCGGTCCATCATCTCCAGCACGAGGGACGGATCGGGGCAGTCCACGACCACTGGTCTCGCTTCGGTGTAAAAGGCGAGCAGCGAGAAATGGAGCTGGTCGTGGGCCATGCGGTTGATCAGGTCGGCCGCGATGGCCTTCGCCCGGCTGGCGCGGGAGATACGCCCCCCTCCCGCCCCCTTATCCTCCCCGGCATCCGCGATGCCTTCCATGCTCGGTGAAACGTCCAACACGAAGATCACGTGACGGAGCTTCTCTTCGGGAAAGTCCCGCTCGCCTCCCGCAATCGGTTTGATCAGCAGGAGCGTCGTGCACCCCCACACGAACACCCCCACCGCAAGGGCCCGCAGGTAGGGCACGTGCTTCACCCATGGCCGGGGGGCCTCCGCCGGGCCGAAGGCCAGGGCCGCCACCACCCGACAACGCCGGGCATGCAAGGCCTCGGCTACGAGCACGAGGACCATGGCCAGCAGGGCAATGACGGGGGCGATCACCATGGCGTGTAGCGGAAGCCGAAGAGAGTCATGACGAACAGGGAGGCGAGAAAAAGACCGATGCGTGCGAAAGGTCCGTAGTTGTCGATGGAGACCGGCACGGTGGCGATCATCTCGACGGGCTGCATTTCGTCGATGCGCCGGAACACCTTGCCGAGTTCCTGCTCGTCGAAGGCGGGCAGCACCGCGCCGCCGGTCTGGTGGGCGATGTATTCCACCTCCGGGTTGACCCCTTCCTCGCACAGCGAAATCACGAATACCCGGACGCCGTGACGGCGCAAGGCCCCCACCACCTCGTCCTCCGCGCCTCCCTCCAGATCCTGCGGCTGACCGTCGGTGACCAGGATGATCATGCGGCTCGCAGCTTCCGGGTTCGTCCGGGTCGCCTCGATCCGCTCGTCGCGGCGCTCGAATTCTTCGATGCAGGCCAGCAACGCCTTGCCGGCATGGGTCCCGCGCTTGTTCGTCGGCAGGTGGAGCGGATGGATGAAGGTATCGGCGTTGGCGATCGCAGGCGTGAAACGCGTCAACGGAACCCAGTGCATGCAATCCTCGGCGAACACGGTCAGGCCGAAGGCATCGCGCTTGTCTTCGCGGAACTCCATGAAGTTGCGAATGGCCCGCATCGCGGCCTCGTAACGGGTGATCCCCATCCCGCCGTAGTTCATGCCTTGACCAGTGGCCATGCTGCCGGAGATATCGAGACAAAACTGGATGTTGGTCAGGCGGCGCTGGTTTTCCGGCGTACCCTTCCGCCGGGGACCGGCCGCCACCAGGATGGCCACGGCCAGGAGCAGAGGCGTGAGCAGGGAGCAGGTGTTGATGAAGCGGGCATACCCCGTGCCGACCGCCTGGGTCCCATGATCGAAGGGCATGACCACGGGATGGCCGCGACGCTTCCATTCCCAGAAACCCATCATCACCGGCAGGCACAGCAGCAGGATCACCCACGGCGAGGCGAACGACAGCTCGCCGAAGTCCAGGCCGATCTTCTTGAGAAACGCTTCCATGCCCGGGTGATCAGTGGTTCTCAGCCTCCGCAGTCGCGCGACCTTCGACTTGCAAGGCCGCGATCTCCCGGTAGGGCTCCATCAGGGCCGGCACCTCGATCGCCGGCGACTGCGAGGGGTGGTGAAACCACTCGGTCAGATGCTTCATCAGTTCGCCGGCCACCTCGTGCTCGCGGAGGCGATCCATGACCCTCGCCATCGAAGCGTCGCCCAGGCCGAGCTTCTCCCTCCAGAAGGCGATGAACAGGCGCTCCAGCCGGGCTTGGCCATTCCGGTCGAGGGATCCTTCGGCAGCGCGCAACACCAGCGGCTGCAGAAGGTCGGCGACGGTGGGCTGCGATGCCTCGACGACGACCGCGGGTTTCGGGACCCGTCTTCTTCCTAACAAGATCAGCAAGGCCAGTCCGACCAGCCAGCCGATGGCAAGCAGCACCATCATTCGAGTGTAGCCGCCGATCCTCACTTCCTCGCCGATCCTCACCGACTGGACGCCGATGATCCCGTCGCCCGGCAGGAGCGAATCGACCTCGACCACCAGCGCCGGAAGATCATCCGTGGGGGATCCGTCCCGGCACTCCAGCAGCGCCGCCAGGTTGTGCCTTCCCGGCTCGAGCACGGTGTAGGCCAGCCGATACCGGTAGCCGCCATCGGCAGGCGTGGCGTCCTCGATGCGCAGTTCCACCGGCGCACGCGAGGAGTAGCCGACGACTTCGAGAAGCGATCCGTCGAGCTCGACCTCCCACGTCGCCTCCAGCCCGATCGCCCGGCTAGGCGCCCTCCGCTCATCGACCGTAGCCTCCCCGGCATGACAGAGAGTCGCTATCAGAAGCAGCGCCGACACGGTGCAGGCCCCGAGATCACCTCTCACCTCGCCCCCCTTCCGAGCCTGTTCCTCCGCGCGAGAAAATGGACCAACTTGGGCACGAAGGAGGTTTCGGTTTTCAACAGAACATGATCCACCGCCGCCCGGTGCAGTTCGTGGGCCATGCGGTCGTGATCGTCGAACCAGGTGTGGGAGCCATGCGCCACGAAGGCTTCACCCGTTTCCGCCTCGCGGGCGCGGAAGAATCCCCCGCCCCGCACGCCCCTTTCGGCGGGATCCTGCAGTTGCAGCGCCGCCACATCGTGCTCCTGGGCGGCCAGCTTGAGGGCGGCGACCGCCTCGGGATCGTGCAGGTCACTGAGCGCCAGGATCAGGCAGCGCGACTTGAGCGAGGCGGTCAATTCCCGCAAGGCCACGCCGAGCGAGGTCCGTTCATGGAAGTCGAAGTGCCGCAGATGATACGACCACTGCATCACCAGCCCACTCGACAAGGTCGGCTTGATGTGCAGGTCCCGCTCCCCGCAGGCGAGCACGCCCACCGGGCTCATGCGATCCAGCGCCACCAGGGCCAGCGCGGTCGCGATCTGCACCGCCCAGGCGTACTTGCTGACCGGCATCGAGCTCACGCACATGGAGGCCGAAGTATCGACCAACAGATAAACCGGGGTCATCTTGGTCGCCTCATACTCCTTCACGTGGGGCTTGCCGGTGCGCCCGGAAACCCGCCAGTCGATCTGCTTGACCGGATCCCCCGGGACGTAGGGACGGCTCTGCACGTAGTCCATTCCCGAACCGAGAAACCGCGAGCGGTCCGAACCGTAGCCCAAAGACGTCGCCAGCCGCCGCACCGCGATGGTGAACTGCCGCTGGTTGAGGCGGTCGTGGGCGTTGGCAAGCCGGTAACGCATCGCCATCAGCCCAGCTCGGCCAGAATCTCCTCGAGCACCCGGCCGGCCTCGTGCCCCTCGGCAAGCGCTTCGTAAGTCAAACGAATGCGGTGGAGGATCACATCCCCGGCCAGGGCGAAAATGTCATCCGGCACCACGTAGTCACGGTCGTGAATGAAGGCCCGGGCCCGCGCCGCCGTCACCATCGCCAGTCCCGCACGCGGCGAGCACCCGAGTTCGATCCATTCATGAGAACGCGTCCGCCCGATGAGCTCCACCACGTGCCTGGTGATCACCTCGCTGACATGGACCTGCTGGACGAATCCCATCACCTCCACCAGGTCCGCAAGCCTCGCCACCGGCTCCCGGCCCTCAAGACGGTCGAAGGCGGACTCGGGAACGGCTCCCTCGCCCTGCCGCTTGAGCTTCATGCCGAGCTGCCGGCGGATGATGTCCTCCTCGTCCGCGGCCGGAGGATAGTCGAGGCGGTGGCACATCATGAAGCGGTCGAGCTGCGCCTCGGGCAACTCGAAGGTCCCCGACTGCTCGACCGGGTTCTGCGTCGCGATCACCAGGAACGGCGCCGGCAGCGGATGCGTCACGCCCCCGATCGTGACCTTGCGTTCCTGCATCGCCTCGAGCAACGCACCCTGCACCTTCGGCGCGGCCCGGTTGATCTCATCGGCCAGCAGCAGGTTGGTGAAGACCGGACCCTTGACCGTGCGGAACTCGCTCGTCTTCTGGTCGAGGATCTCCGAGCCGATGATGTCGCTCGGCAGCATGTCGATCGTGAACTGCACCCGTCCGAACTTGAGATCGATCGCCGACGCCATCGTGTTCACCAGCAGCGTCTTGGCGAGGCCCGGCATGCCCTGCAGCAGCAGGTGTCCGCCGGTGAAGAGGGCGATCAACGTGCGCTCCACCGTTTCCTCCTGCCCCACCACCGTTTCCCCGACCCGCTCGCGGATCCTCGGGACCAGATTGGTGATTCGATCCGGTCTTACGGCTTCACCTGTGTTTGCTGTAACCATCGTTGTCAGTTCGGATTTCAAGAGCTCAGGGGGCGGAAATGGTGAGGCCGCGAAGTGCCGGGCGGCCCTGCCGTTCGTCCCAGTGGAACACGCACACCTCCTTGCGGGTCGGACGCAGGCGCCACGTGGTGCGAGCCAGCACCTGCCAGCGTTCCTTGGTCCCAGCCGGTCGGAATGTGATCATCACCGGCGAGTTGCGCGGCTCGTCGAGATCCTCGGGGTCGTGAAGGTTAACGGCTCCCTTCCTGATCCCGAAGCGTTTGCCGTCGAAGCTGACCGCGAACTCGAAAGGCGTTAGGTTGATAAACAGGAAATCGCCGGGCCTGAACCGCTCTTCGTCGATCACCTGCATGCTGAAGGGATACGAAGCCTCTTCCCGATCGAGCTTCGGCACCAGGATCGCCAGCAGGCGGCGGGCGTCGGCGGGTTTCCCGCCCAGGGCCATCGTGACAAAGGCGTCCGCGGGATCGGCCGGCTGGTGCCCGAGCCGGATGACCGCGCCCTTCGGCAAGGGCCGATAGTCGCCGGGCGCCCGCCTCAGCAGCGGAACCTCGACGCTTTCCCCGGACTCGGGATCGAGCAACAGGTCGAGCGAGGGTGGACTTCCGGCGGGCAGGTCGGTGCAGACGAAGCGAATTCCGCTGGCCGGCGATTCTCCGGCCTCCTGCGCGACCAACGCAGCGGAGCCTGTTAGGATAACTGCGGCGAGCGCCGTCTTGAGTGGAACCCGGAACATCATCGGCATCATATTTCCTCGGGGCTCAGCCAGCGGAAGCCGACAATTTCGAAACGCCGACCGAAACGCAGGTTGGTGGCTGCAAGCGTGCCGCCCGCATTCGTTTCATCTCCATTCTCGTCACGGACCACGGATGGGACGTCACGCTCGTCCGCCGGATCGACATAGGCGGGCCCGCGCTGCACGATCGCCTCGCACCAGGCGCGGGCCAGCACCTTGCCCGAGCGGTCACGGCTCTCGCCATAGCCACGGATGCGAAAGGTGTCGTCGCGCACGGTGAGCGAGTTGCCCAGCGCCTGCAGCAGGTCGGACTGGACAACATAGCCGGGAATGCCCGTGAAGCGGGAGCCGGTTGCTGCCTCGGGAAAGGCGTATCCCAGCCCCGAGACATCGGAATCCCGGATCATGTCCTCCCGGCTCTTGAAGGCGTGGTTGATCGACCCCGGCTCGGGAGAATCGTCGTCGTAGTCGATCGCCGCCTGCAAGGCCCCACGCACACCGAGTTCGTCGTCGCTCAGCCGCCGGTTGACGAAATCCGACATGTTGAGGAAGGGACCGCGCAGCTTCACCTGGCGCACGCATTCCTCGGCGAGACGCGCGAGCTGGTCGCGATCGAGATAGCGGACGCCGGACCACCGGCTGAGGCCGGTTGTACCGTCGAAAGCGCCGTTGCGAGGGTCTTTGCACTCCTGCCGTGTCGTCGGCAGATGGAACCGGCTCAACACCGCCTCGTCCTCGTCCGGAGTGATCGTGCCGATCGATCCATCCTCTTCCTGATAGACAAATGGCCGGCCGAGCAGGCCGAAGAAGAGCGCTTTCCAGGCATCCACGGAGGTCGAGTTCACATTGAAGCCGCCATTGATCATCAGGTAGCCCGCCAGCCGGTCCCAGCCGCCGTCCCCGAGCACTTCCTCGATGACCACGTCGGGGTCCTCGCCACCCAGCCACGGCTCGAGCCTCACATCGTCGAGCGGATCGCCCTGCTTGAAGAACGCTTCAAGCCGCTCCTCGGGCGGACGCGAACCATCGACCGGCGTCGCCACCGAGGACAGGAAATGGCCGTCCCACAGCGCGTCGTTGGCCAGCAGCAGATGATCCCAGTAGTCGGAAAACGCCTCGGAGTAGTTCCGGTTGTCGACCCGCGAGACGTCGTGATAGGTGTAGATGTCATCCGGCTCGAGCATCGGATGGGCGAAGGAGTTGCCGATCCCCACCCCGGGCACGCCGCTGTGGTAGGACAGGCGCTTCACCATCCACGTCAGGTCGCTGCGCACCGGAGACTCGCGGGAGAGCGGCGACTCGTCCCACCATCCCGGCAGCAGCCGACATCCGGCAAAGCCGGCAAGACTGGTGATCGGCCGGGTCGGGATTTCCATCACGGGCGCGAAGGAGATCTGCTCGGCACCGGCAACCCCCGAACCGAGAATGGCGTTCACGCCGCTGTGGGGGGTGACCGCCGACAGGTCCACGCCTCCGTCCAGCTCGGTGAAGTGGAGGAAGTACGGACACTGCGCGCGGTTGCGGTCGGTCGGGTTGAGCAATTGCGTGCCGAAGAAGGCAGGGCTGGCGTTGAGCCAGTTCTTGCAGCGCCAGTCGCCCACCCACCCGACATGGCCGGGATAGGACGGCTGGGCGGCGGTCTTGGCCGTGATGCCCACCGACGCGATCGCATACGGCTCGCTGTCGCCATACTGGAAGGGAGCGGCATTCTGGGGATCATCGGCGATGATTTCCTGGTTGGCCTGATCAGGCAGGAACCAGTCGATGCCGAACCAAGACGGCATATGGGCGTCGGCATCCGTCACCTCCCCCGAGCCCTCGACCACCTGGAGTAGACCTCTCGTTCCCTTCACCGTCGTGTAACGCACTGCAAAGGAGCCGGAGTTCGAGCCAGCATGATTGGCATTGTGGCTGACGGCGTTGGAGAAACGCAGCGAGATTCCGACGCGGGGCCGGCCGGTGAGGTTTTCCATGCCCGGAACCTTGAGCCGGCGCTTGTCGAAGTTCTGCGGCTGATAACCGAGCTGGAACTTCGCATTCTTGTACTTCTCCGCACTGTCCTCCGAATGGGAGAAGAACAGCATCTCGCCGGGCTCAAAGATGATCGGCGGCCCGGTGGAAGTGCCGTTCGATGTGAAGTGGGTCTGAAGATCGCCGCCAAGCCTGTTTTCGTTGCTGTTTGGAGACCGATAGTCGAACTCGACCCAGTTACTCATCGGCTGCCCGTTGAGCCACACACGATATTCCATCTCCAGGTTCTTGTAAAAGAGCGTGGTCTGCCCGAGAAAGTCGTTCGGCAACCTGAGCCGGATGTTGTACGGGTTCCACAGTACCGTCACCGGCGAGAAGGTGATGTAATACTCGAATCGCTCGGGCGAACTCGACACTCTCTCGGTCTGCAGGCCGATGTTCGCATAGTGCTTGAGAATCACCGGCATCCGCGCATAGGCGGCGTCGTTGTAGCTCCCCACTGCGTGCCTCTTGTTCTTGTTCAGGAACATCGAAACGAAGGCCGCGGATCCGTCATACTGCACCGAGGGTTCGAAGATTCCCGCCAGCGTCGGGTTCGGGATCGGGTTCGGCTGCGGACGGTACATCCGGTAGAAGGCATGCATCCGCCCCCAGGAAAACAGGGTGCGCTGCGGCAGCTTCGGCGAGTAGCCGGCGAGATCGCGGCTCGTCGGCCGGACGGCGGGCTCGTGATCGCTTTCGATGCGATAGCCCTCCGGGAGTTCGTCGTTCTCGAAGAGGAGGTTGAGGTCGGTCTTCAGCCGGCCGTCGCGCACGTCGATCGGCAGGGAACGGCTGAAGGCGGTGAGGGCATGGAAGCGTTTCCGTAGCGGACTCGCACTGCCGCCCGCCGCCACGACCGCCACTTCGGCGGTGGGCAGGGAAACGTAGCGCCGGGCCGATACCTCCCCGGGTGCCAGCGCCTCCAAGCCTTCCAGCGGACGGGCGTCGGCATGCGACAACGAGCCGATGCCGGTCCGGATCTGCTCGATCGACCGCCGCTCGACCGCCGGATTGGCGATCGAGGCCTTCTGGTTCTCCGCCCCGACCCACCAGGCCAGCGCACCCGTCCCACCGGCCTCGATCAGCCCCGCCCGCACCCGTTCCTCCGTGGGCGGCGATGCGCCGAGCGTGCCCTCGCCGACCAGCAACACGGAGTTTTCCCCATCAAACCCGAAGCCCCCGCGGGACGGCGCGTCGATCTCGCTCAGGACATCCGGCTCCGGGTGCGAGATCAGCCAGCGACGGAAGAGACGCTCGTCGCGCCCCTTCTTGTAGGTGTCCCCGATTGCCAGACGGCTCCCATCTTCCAGCTCCATCTCTCCATTGAGCCAACTGCTCCAACTGTCCCACACGCCGAGTATCTGGCCGGAAGTCCGAAGCCCGTCCACCTCAGGCGTGTCCGGAGTCGAGTCGAAGATCGCGCTGTTGGCGGTGATGCGCCGGTCTGGCCCGGCCTGTTTCTGCAACTCACCGAGCGCGACCACCAGGGCCAGCCGGGCATTGGCCCGGGCCTCTGTCATCGCAAGGCCCTGGCCGCCGGCACGGAGGCGAATCGTCGCCAGACTGAGCAGACCCACCGCCAGAAGCGAGAGCAGCACCATCATCATCACGGTGACCACGAGGCTGAAACCCCTGTGGCGTCCGAAACGGGATCGGGAAAGGGACTCCATCGGCCAAATGACGAAACCTGATTACACCGCACCGAGGCCTCGCCTCCGATAAAAAAACAGAATGCATCTGACACCATTTCTAGGACAAGGATCCATTCTACAACCCTCGATTGCAGGCTTCCCAGCCGACTCGCAGGCGAGTGGCATTTCCGGGACGCTCCCGAGTTGATGTCAATTGGAGTCGCCTTCTTTCTCGAGGCCATTACCCTCCGCGGCATGCGACCGGTTTTGGTCATTCTCTCAATGGCTGGCGTCCATGCCGCCTCGCTCCATGCCGAGGTCCGGCCACCCGAGGGTTTCACCGCCCTCTACAACGGCAAGGACCTCAGCGGATGGTGGGGCGCCAACACCGAAAACCCGGAGAAGTATCTCGCGCTGCCACCCGAGGAGCTGGCCGCAAAGATGAAGGGCAGCCTCGAGGACATCAACAAGCATTGGAAGGCGCAGGGAGACGAACTCCACAACGACGGACACGGACTGTTTCTCACCACCGAAAAGCTGTATGCCGACTTCGAGCTGCTCGTGGACTACAAGACGGTTCCCAAGGCAGACAGCGGAATCTACCTGCGCGGGATTCCCCAGGTCCAGATCTGGGACTCGACCGAAAAGGCCAAGTTCAAGCTCGGAGCCGACAAAGGCTCCGGCGGCCTCTGGAACAACCGCAAGGGAGCGGCAGGAAAGGACCCGCTGGTGCTCGCCGACAAGCCCTTCGGGGAGTGGAACCACCTCCGGATCATCATGGTGGGCGAGCACGTCACCGTCTTCCTCAACGGGAAGCTGGTCGTGGATCACGCCAGGATGGAGAACTACTTCAACCGCAAGGGCCGCGTGCCCGACAAGGGCCCGATCCAACTGCAGACGCACGGCGGGGAGATCACCTGGCGGAACATATTCATCCGCGACATCGGCGCCGGGGAAGCGGCACGGATCATGGCGGAGGGCGGTGTCGAGTAGGCCAGCTCTCGCTCGTCTTTGGCATCATTCCCGCGCTCGACGGAGTGCTTCGCGCAGGTGTTCCCGGGCCGCGCGGTAATTTTCCGCCCCCACGTATTCGAGGATGAAGGGCGCATCGGGGGTGCGCTCGGCAGCCAACCGGGCGAAGCGGACGTAATCGAGATCACCCTGACCGGCCGGGACGCCGCGATCGACATGCAGCTTGCGGTCCTTGGCATGCAGGCAGTCGATGTGGTCGCCGAGCTGGTCGAACATCTCGTCGAGGTCGTTTACCTCGAGCAGGTTCGCCGGATCGAGCAGCGCCCGGAGGCGCGGTGAACCGACTGCCTCGAGGAACAATCGAGTTCGTTTCGCGCTGGTGAGAAAGCCCCGGAAAAAGGGCTCCAACAGAACCACCGAGTCGTGGCGCTCGGCCAGCCCGGCCAGATCCTTCCCGGTGGCCACCATCTGCTCCCAGACCGATTGCTGGAAATGATACTCCACCGCCTGCGGCTTCTCCGGCTGGTGGTGGCCCGCCTCGGTGATGAAAGTTCGCACGCCCATGTGCCGCCCGACGACCATCATGTCCTCGAAGTAGTCCAGGTTCGCCTTGCGCTCGGCGGGGTCCGGATGGATCAGGTTGGTGTAAACACCGAGGCTGTGGATGCCCACCCCGGCATTGCGGTAGGTTTCCGCGATCTCCCGGCAGCGTTCGGCGGTCAGGCCGGAGAGGTCGCTGCGCCCGTTGTAGCGCCAGAAGTTGCTGTCGGTCTGGCTGAGGAAAAGCTGGATGGTGGAGATCCCGGCATCCGCGAGTTCCCGGGCCAGCTCCGCGTTGCTGAACTTCGGAAAGCCGAAGGTGGCGATGCCGATGGTCGGCGTGCGTTCGGGTGTTGGAGTTGGCCCATCCGCAGCGCGGCCCGCGACCGGCAACGAAAAGGCGCCCGCCAGGCCGGTCTTCAGTGCCGCGCGCCGGTTGATGAGTGGAGTGTTCAAAGCAATTTCCCTGGTGACGAGGCCGCGACAGGCACGCCTCAAATGGTGAATGAGGAACGCCGCGGGCCGGAGCACAGGACATCGGCGTCGGGGGCATCCCGCCGATGACAAGCGGACGCATTCTGCCTGATCCCATCCCAGCGGTTCGTCCTCATGAGCGTCTCGATACTTGGACGAACGTGTGCTTGCATGCCGATATTTCACGGAGCACCGACTCCGATGCGCTGGAGGGAAGAATGCGATGGGCTTGAAGGACGATCCATTCTGATCGCTACCCTATTTTTGGTATCAGGCTTCAGGCATGAAGGGATTTGATGCCTTCGTCTCGATCGACGAATTTCGGCCCACACGTCGAGGCGATGGCGGCAAGGCCATCCTTCCGGCCTGCCTCCGAACCCACCCAGATGAAACGCTCCAGCCGACGGCACGACCGCCCGACCTTCCTCGCCCTCGCCGTCGTGCTCCTGATACTGGCGGCCTGCCCGAGTCGACTGCACGCCCAGCAGCTCGACATTCTGGTCATCGGCACCAGTCGCTCCTACTCCAGCGACCAGTATCCCTCCATCGCCGGCAATCAGAATGCCTTCAATCCCCAGCTGATTGTCGACGAGTTGCAGAACATTCTCGACGACGACGGCGCCTTCACCACCGTGAATGTGCGCTTCGAGAACATCTCGGACAACACCACCACGAGACTCCTGTACAACCCCACGACGAATGCCACGTCGAGAGCCTACAGTCTGCTCAACTACTACTATTGGCCGGACGGAAGAGCCAACCGCCTCGCCAACCTGCGGGGCGCGGGCACCGCACCGGAGGACAGGGCATGGGATTACGTCATCCTCATGGGCGACCCCTCCTTCATCGCCAACACGCCGGGGGTGTATGCGATGGGGGTGAAGCTCATCGTCGACACGGTCAGGCAGGGAACGGCCGAGCCCGTTCTCATGATGCAGTGGCCGCACGCCGGCTCCTCCGTCCCTGTCGCCGATTTCGGGGAAGTCTCCTACCGGGTCGGTGACTCGGGCGCTATCACGGTCGCCCCCGCCGGCTTCGCCTGGGACGACTACACCTCGAAGGATTCGGGCACCCATCCCACCGCCGATGGGGCCTATCTTGCCGCCGCCACCCTCTACCACAAGATCCTTGGCAAGGATGCGGCCAGCGACTCCACCTACACCTACAAGAACCATCCGACCACCAGTGCACTGGCGACCCTAGCCAACAACACCGTCCAGACCCACAACACCCAGAGCCACTACTCGGGAGTCTTCAATCAGGAGAATCCCCACAAACGTCTCGATGACAAGGACCGGGTCATCCGCGGATCGGGCGTCCAATCCAGTTCGGAACAGGGCTTCCTCAAATACACGCCTTACGCCAACCAACGGCACTTGTACGGCCTGCTTCAGCCGCAGTTGTCGCTGGAAAACTACGACGACAACCCCTCGGGATTCAGTGGAAAACAGCACCTTTACATCGGCCGGAACAACCCGTCCGGTTCCACGCGCTACGTGGTGCAGCCGGCCACCTACCGGACCACCTATGCCTTTCCCTTCGCGATCCGCGATCAGGACGACCCTGAGGGCGATGGCGGCTTGGAGATGCTCTACGGCATCGACACCATTACGGGCAGCTACCGTGGAGACACGCGCACCGCCTTTGACCTCATCAACCTGAATCACGTTGCAAGCGGGGTGCGCGTGCTGCCGATTCAAACCATCTGGGCCGCCGCCAAGGATGCACTCGGTATTACCTCACCATTTTATTCGGACGGCAACCACTACGGAGCCGTCGTCAATGAGGCCGCCGTCGCCTACCTGATGACCAACCTCACTGGCCGCTGCCCGATCGGCAAGAACGGCACCGCGGATGAACGCACACGTCGCAGCATCGGCTATGAGACCTCTTGGATCATGTCCACGCTCAACCTGCGCCCTCCCGGCTTCACCACCCAACCGAGCTCCCACACGGCCAAGACAGTGACCCCGGGCACGGAGGAGACGATGTCGGTCTATTTCGTCAATCCACCCGAATCGCCGGTGACTGTGGATGTGTCACTCAGTGCGGGGACGGCAGCCATCGTCAGCCCCAAAACCCTGACCTTCGACGGCACGAATCACGACACCATCCAGAACGTCAGCGTGGTCGGGATTCCCGGTGCCAGCAGCGCGGAGAGCTTTGACGTGCTCTTCCAGTCCACCTCCGCGGATATGAACTTCGCGGATCTGTCGGATTCCTGGAGATACACCAACAATCGCGCTGCCACCGAATCGCTCAGCATTTCCGAGCAGGCAGATCGCCAGGTGGAAGCGACCACCAATGTCTCCAAAACCATTGACCTCCAGGTCGCCGGCAGTTCTTCCAGTAATACCGTCCTGACCCAACCGACTCATGGTTCCCTATCCTGGTCGGGCTCCGACGTGATTTACACGCCCGATACCGATTACAGCGGTCTGGATTCCTTTGCCTTCGCCGTGAACACCGGTGGCACCCTGACCAAGGGCTACATCGAGATCACAGTGAGTAATGCACCCACGGTCGTCATCACGGAATCCGGTGACTCCACTGATGTGGCCGAGGGCGGCGCGACGGATACCTACACCGCCGTGCTCAGCGAAGCTCCCAGCCAGGATGTTGTGGTCACCATCAGCACGGATGCCGAAGTCAACGTTTCCCCCACCACACTCACCTTCACGACTGGAGATTGGAACACGCCCCAGACCGTTACCGTCACCGCAGTCGATGATTCCGATCACGAGGGATTCATCCACACCGGCATCATTTCCCACTCAAGCAGCAGTTCCGACCCCGATTGGGAGGCCGTCGCGATCAATAGCGTAACCGCGAACATCCAGGACGACGACAACAATGCGCCCACCGTCGATGCCGGTGCGAATCAAACCGTCGTTCTGGGCAACTCCGGCCCATGGACTCCGGAAGAGCTGACCACGACCGTGGTCTGGTATGACGCCAGCGATGCAGAAACCATCACGGAGAACAGCGGCTCGGTCAGCGCGTGGAATGACAAGAGCGGCAGTGGCAACCACGCCACCCAGGGCAACGCCGGCAACCAGCCGGAAATCGGCGTCCAAACCCTCAATGGGCTCCCCCTGATCACCGTCCGGGCTGGCAACAAGCACATGGCGGTCGCCAATGGTCCCAACCGGCTCATGGGCGTCGGCGTGGTCAACATCCGAAGCACCGACGCCTCGACCATCCTCAATATCGGCAGCAGTACGGGCGGCGCCAATGAGTTCTTCATCAAACACAACCAGGTCTCCTTCGATGGCACCAATGCGGCCTCGGGAAAATACAATCTGGATGGCGGTGCCTTCTCCGGGTTTGCGACCAATCATTCGCTCACGACCTCCGGGGCGCACATCTGGGGAGGCGCTTATGGTTCGACGAGTTCGCTGAACACCATCCTCAACCGCATCGGACTGAACTCCGACAACACCGGTCATGACGTGGGTGAAATCCTCTGGTTCAGCAACGAGCTCTCCACCGAAGACCGCCAGAATCTCGAAGGTTACCTCGCCCACAAGTGGGGCTTGGCCGGTAACCTTCCCGGAGACCACCCCTACAAGTCGGAGGCGCCGGGAGCCGCCGGGGTCATCGTCACCCTCGACGGCACGGTCCTGGATGGCGACAGCGATCCGATCACCGCAAGCTGGCAGGTGACGAGCGGCAATGCCGCCGCCGTGAGCTTCGACGATGCCACCGCCATCGACACCACCGCCACCATCACCGAAGCGGGCACCTTCGTGCTCAGGTTGACCTGCAACGATGGCTACGGTGCGGTCTTCGATGAAGCGACCATCACCGTCACCACCGCAGCCCCCGATCCCTTCGCGTCCTGGATCGCGCTCCACGACGTCGGCGGAATGACCGGACTCGATGACGACTACGATGGTGACGGCAGCAGCAACCTCCTCGAGTTCGCTTTCGGCACCAATCCGGCCGTAGCGGACGCGCAATCGCTGGAATGGGACGGTTCGACGGTGACCCCGGGCAATCCGGTGGTTCAGCATGCCTTCCCGGACGGCGGTGGTGTCGACTTCACCGTTCGCTTCATCCGTCGCAGGGATCATGGAAGCCCCGGCAGCGTGAACTACTCATGGCGCTTCAGCTCGGACCTGACCGACTGGGAATCCAGCGACGCCTCACCGGCCCCTGGGTGGCTGCAAGCGCCCACCCCGTTGGGCACATTCACGGGCGTCGACGGCGCCACCTACGACCTCCTGGAGCTCAACTACCCGTTCTGGCTCGACTCCTCGAAGAAGGCCCGATTTTTCCAAGTGGGGGTCGGGTTGGCACCGTGAGCTCCTGCGACCTCCGATCGGAACCCCGCCCCATGTGCCGAATGCCTACCACTTCAACTCCCCGGATCGGACAGGCCCGATGGTTTCGCCCTCGTGAAGCCGTGCCTCGATGAAGCACTTCCGGGTGTCCTCCCGACCTCTGGCGATGTTGCTAGCCCACCTCACGGCCCTGCGCACCGCCGGGCGATGATCCCAGCGAATGTGCGAGACCTCGGGGCGCGTCCACAGAAAGCTGGGCTCGTAGTCGTTGCAGAACAACGACACATCCCTCGGTGCCAGGACCCCCTTGGCCGCCAGCTTGAGTTGGACAGCATGAAGGGTCACCGGATCACTCACCAATAGTGCCGTGGGAGGGGTGGTGTGAAACAGGGAGTCGATGACCCGATCGAGGCCTGCCGGTGTATCGTCCCAATCGGGGACGTTGTAGGGTCCGGTCTCAATTCCCTGCTTCTCCAGCGCTTCGATGAAAGATCGCTCAAAGAAACCCAATTGCGGCTTCCTCCGGTATTCCCGCGTCAGCAGCACGATTCGACGGTGGCCGAGGGCGTGGAGTCTTTCAATCAAGGCCGAGATCACCGGAACCTTTCGGATCCCGGCACCGGCAATCCTGATGTTCATCTGTCGGCCATGGAGCCCGAAGGTGGGAATCTCCTGCTGCTTGAACCATCCAAGAATTTCACTCGACCCGGTGCCGACGACCCAGGCATCGACACCGATGGCCCGGACCGCCCGCGCAACCCTGTCCACATTCATTCCCAGGTCCTTCATGCTTTTGGGACATGCGATAACATCATGACCGGCATTCATCAGTTCCTGACGAATGGATAGAATGTCATGGCTCGCGGCACTCGCGGCACTGAAGTTCAGCACGCCCACCTTGAGCGTCGCCGCCTTTCCCCGGGCCGCCTCGACAATTAGTCTTCTCTTCCGACCTCCCTGATAAAGGATGAGTCCCTCGCGCTCCAACTGCTGCACCGCCTTGCCGACCGCCACGGAGTTGACCCCCAGGGTCTTGACCAACTGCTGCACCCCTGGCAACGCACCCTTGAGCGTGCCGCCGTGGATCTGCCGCCGCAGATGTTCGGCAAGTTGTTCACTGGTCGATAGCTTGCGGAATAGCTCCATGTCTTGTTCTGTTCTGATTCAGGTGCCGAATGCCAATGGCGGAAGCCGTGTGAACCCCAGTCGATCGTCCCATCATGCCATTGGCCCGACCGGCCCGATGGTCCCACCTTCATACAAGTGCGTCTTGATGAAGCTCTTGCTGGTGTCCTTCCTGCCTTCGACGATGTGATTCGCCCATTTCGCAACGCGACGCGCGACGGGACGATAATCCCATTGGATGTGGGAGACTTCGGGACGCGTCCACAGGAAGCTCGTTTCAGAATCATTGCAGAACAGGGAAACATCCCTCGGAGCAAGAATGCCCATGGATGCCAGATGAAGCTGGATGGCCTGAAACAGCATGGAGTCACCGACAAGCAACGCCGTTGGCGGGGTGGACCTGAACAACGAGTCAATGACCTGCTTGAGGCCTTCCGGCGTATCCTCCCAATCCGGAACATTGAACTTACCGGTTTGGATGCCGTGCTTCTCCAGCTCCTCGATGAACGACCGCTCGAGCAGGCCCAACTCCGGCACCCGCCTCTCTTCCCTGGTCAGCAAGACGATCCGGCGATGCCCGAACCCCACCAACTTCTCAATCACGGCCGAGATCACCGGAACCTTGCGGGTGGCCACGGACGCCACGTTCGCCTCGTTGAAACGCCCATACATGGCAAAGGTCGGCTTCCGCTGCTGCTCGAACCACTGCAGGACCGGGCCCGAGCCGCCGAAGACGATCCACGCATCCGCATCCAACGAAGTGACTTGCCTTCGGATCCGGCCGAGATCCCTCCCCAGCTCATGCATACTCTTCGGACAGGAAAAAACCGTGTGTCCCAGCCTCATCAATTCCTGCCTGACGGCAAGCACATCACAACGCCGTGCATCCGATGTCTCGTAATCCAGCATGCCGATCCGCAGCAAATTCGACTTTCGGACCACCCTCTCGGCCACCCTCCTGCTCTTGCGGTCTCCCTGATGGATGATCAGCCCCTCGTGCTCCAACTGCTTCACCGCCTTGCCGACCGCCACGGAATTGACCCCGAGGGTCCTCACCAGCTGTTGCACACCGGGCATGGTGCCCCTGAGCGTGCCGTCCTCGATCTGTCGCCGCAGGTGTTCAACAAGCTGCTCGCTGGTGGATCGGCGACAGAATGGCTCCATGGGTTGATCCTATCCTAGATTCGGTGCCAGAAGTCAACATCCATTCCCCGCAAGACGACCCGTGACAGGCCGTAGTCGAAGCCAATTCAGTCCGACAACCACCCACCAGACCATCCATGACGATTCCGCAGCTGATCCTTTCCGTGCTCATTGTGGCCTCCTCCATCCACGCCGCGGAAAAGCACAAGCCCCTTGCCTTCGGCGCGATCGGCATCGAGGGCCACGCCTTGCCCCGATGGCCGAAGACCGCGGACACCATTCACGTCACAAGCTGTGAGGAAGGCTCGCCAGCCTCCGGCAAGCTCAAGGCCGGCGACATCGTCGTTGGCATCGGGAACGAAAGGTTCACCGAGCACCCGATTGTGGCCATCGCCCGGTCCCTCGATCAGGCGGAGGCCCCGGGCGGAGAACTCGTTCTGCTCCTCGAGGATGGAGACAAGGTTTCCCTCCAACTGCGAACGCTCGGCGCCTACAGCCCGACGGCGCCCTACAACTGCCCGAAAACCGATGCCATCATCGAGCAGGCGGCCGGTCGACTGATGAAGGAGGAAGGTTTCGGCTCAAGCCCCACACGGACCGGGCTCCTGGGACTCATGGCCACGGGGGAACGGAAGCACCTCGATGCGGTTCGGGACTACATCCACCGCTCGGACATTCTCAAGGTGGATCCAGAGGTCGTCGACCAGTATTTGGAGACCGGACAACCCGACATGGGATCCACGGGCTGGACCTGGGGCTACAACTGCATCGCGCTGGGAGAATATTACTTGCTGACCAGGGATGAAGCGGTGCTGCCTGCCCTCCGCACCTACGCACTCGGCCTTGCGCGTGGACAGGACGGGGTCGGCTTGTGGGGTCATCGCATGGCCCGGGGAGACCTGAGACGCGCGCCCGGCTACGGAATCATGAATGCCGCGAGCATTCCCAACTTCGTCGGCCTGCTCATCGCCCAGAAATGTGGCCTCAATGAACCCGCACTGGATGCAGCGATCGAGAAAACCTACGCCTATGTGGCCGACCACATCGGCAACGGCGGCTTCCCCTACGGAGTGCACGGGCACAAGCCTGAGATCTTCAACAACAACGGATCGAGCGGCTCGGCGGCGGTCAGCATGGCGCTGAAGGGCGACCAGCGGGGCGCCAAATACTTCTCCCGGGTCTGCGTCCCCACGCACGATCAGTTGACCGTGGGCCACGCCAGCCACTTCTTCAATCCGCTCTGGACGCCACTCGGTGCCAGCCTGTCCGGACCTGAAGTCACCCACGAGTTCTTCATGCGCTCGCTGTGGTATTTCAACGGCAAACGCCACTGGCAGGGAGGCTTCCCGGGCCAGGGCCGTGGCGGGTTCTTCGCGGGCCAGGCTCTGCTGACCTACTGCCTTCCCCGCAAGGTGCTTCTGATCACCGGCCGGGAGGCCGACCCGTCCATCTGGGTTCGTGACCGCGAGAAGGTCCACAAGCTCATCACGATGGCCAAGATCGACTACTCGGCCAAGAGCACCGACGAACTCTTCGAGATGTTCAACCACCCCTTCCCCCAGGTGCGGGTGGGCGTGGTCCGGGAGGTCCAGGCACGACGACGGGCCAGCACCCACAAGGCCGAGAAGGACCGTTCGACCGACCCGATCAGCCCCCGGCTGGAACGTCTCGCCACGCACGGCAACGAGCGGGAGAAAATCACGGCTCTCGAATGCCTGGGAGGAGTCATGTCCCGGGAGGCAACCCCGGGCACCGCGTCGTTCCTCGCCAGCGTGCTCAATGACACCAGCGAATCCCTCGACGTGCGGGTCGCCGCCGTGTCGGCGCTGGGTCAGGGAAATTGCCGCCAGGATGCCCTCCCGTTCTACGACGACATCATGAGGCTGGCCTTGGAGGAGCGGTCCGAGCCCGATCCGTTCGGGCATGTGGACACCAAGATCGCCCAAGCCCTGGAAACCATGACCCGGGCAATCAAGGCGCCGGAGCTGGAGGAAGGCATCGAAGTCGAGAGCCGGGTCCGCTACCGGGTGGCCGAACAATTTCTCGCCCATCCCCGGCAACCGGTCAGGAGTTTCGGGGCCTCGCTTCTGCAGGACATTCCCCTTGAGGACTTTCACATCGTCGCGGACGAACTGCTGCATGTGCTCGAGGACAAGGACCCCGGCTATCACACCTACAGCAGCACCTTGAACGCCGACGGCATCAAGGTGCTCGCCAACCTGAACATCAAGGAAGGCCTGGACTTCCTCGAGGAAGGGATCTTCCACCGGGGTGGCAAGTGGGGTTTCAAATATCAGGCATTGATGGGTGCCCTGCCGAAATACGGTGCCAATGCGAAGCCCTACATTCCCAGATTCGAGGCTCACAAGGACATCAACAAGGAAGGCGACCGATTCACTCCACGCTGGCAGAAGGTGGTCGAGCAGATCATGAATGACACCAACCCGCGCAAGCTCATCACGGTGGAGGAAGCCAAGCGGATCGGACTCAATCTAAAGCAGGAGTCCGACAAGCAAGCCGAGTAGCCCCCCCTGCCCCGACCCAAGCTCTCAACGGACATGAACCCATCCGGACCCTTGCCCAAGTTCGCCGCCACGCTCCTCACCCTGTCCCTGATGGGGGCCATCCCGGTGAGCGCCGCACCCAATGACCCATCCTCGAAGGAGGTCAAGAGTCCCGCCATCAAGTCCTACTGCATCGACTTCAACTGGGCACTCGGTCGCAGGGCGGGCTTTGCCAGACCCGGCACCTGGGCCGAGGCCGATCCGAAAGAGCACGCTCAGTGGTACAAGGACATCGGGGCCAATGTGATCCAGACCTTCGCCGTGTCCTGCAACGGCTATGCGTGGTACAAGAGCGACCTCATCCCCGAGCAACCGGGCCTCAAGCACGACTTCCTCACCGAGATGGTCAAGCTCGGCCACGCCGAAGGCATGAAGGTGATGGGCTACTTCTGCATCGCGGCCAACACCCG
>NZ_JBISBU010000109.1:0-5888 GCF_044385805.1 Haloferula sp. A504 | reverse complement strand
ATCCGCGCCCCGTCCGGCGGACGAGCGCAGCGAGCTGATTTCAAAATAACTCCCATCATCTCGAAAGGTGACGAACTTGCCGCGCGGGACACTAGGATGCCGAGGCTGCGGCGCTTGGAACCCATGAGGCGGGCCAGTGTGGTACGTAGTTTCCCCTTCAGGGGGTCCAACGAACGGTCCGGCGACTCCCGCCTGGAGAACAAGACGGAAGACCCCCTGAAGGGGGAACTACGAACAGAAGGGGCGGGCTTGGAACTTGGAACTTGGAACTTGGAACTTCCGAAGCGAAGCTTCGGTGCCGCTCCCCGGGCGATCGCGGTTCCGTCTTCGGGCGGGGCTGAGGAAAGTCCGGACACCACAGGGCAGCGCGCCTCGTGAAAACGGGGGCCGGGTCTCCGCGAGGGGCCCGGACGGAAAGTGCAGCAGAAAACAAACCGCCTGCTGGAACCAGGGTGCGACGGGCTTGCCCGCCGAAGCCTTGGCGAAGGCGGGTAAGGGTGAAAAGGTGGGGTAAGAGCCCACCGCTCCGGAGGCAACAATGGAGGCATGGCAAACCCCGCGCGGTGCAAGACAGAACAGGGGAAGGGTCGCCCGCCCGTTGAATCCCCGGGTATTAGTCGCATAGAGAAATGATCGTCGAACTCCGCAAAGGCGGGGGGAACAGAATCCGGCTTACAGGGGAGCGGCCACCCTTTTTCCACGACCCTTGGACCCATGAAGCTTCCCATCTTCGTCCTGCTGCTGCTCTGTGCTGGAAGGACCCCGGAAGCGTCGTAAGAAATAGTCTTCAGGGTTCAAGGTCTTCGGCGATCTGCTTGCCGAGCGCCTCGACGATTGCCGGATGATCCGTGGCCACGTTGCGGGTTTCCCCTTCCGCGGTCCGATGATCGTAGAGTTCGGCTTCCCCGGACTTGTGAACGATCAGGCGATGGGTGTCGGTTCTCAGGGTCCTGGACCCTCCGTGGTAAGACAGTGCCGCGTCGCCGCCGGCGGCGGGATCCTCGAGCTGCGGCATCAGGCTCCGGCTGTCGAGTTCGCCGGGCGCGGGCAGTCCGGTGAGCTCGCAGAGCGTGGCGAAGAGGTCGACGGTCTCGACGACGGCGTCGGTTGTTGCGCCGGGCTTCGGGACGTCCGGGTAGCGGATGATGAGGGGGGAGCGGAGCGACTCCTCGTAGAGCGTGTGTTTTCCCCACACCGCGTGCTCGCCGAGATGCCAGCCGTGATCGCCCCAGAGCAGGACGATGGTGTTGTCCATTTCCCCGGTGGCCTCGAGGGCTTCGAGGATCCGGCCGACCTGCGCGTCGGCGTAGCTGACGCAGGCGGCGTAGTGCCGACGCACTTCGGTGGCGAAGTCGTCGTCCTTCCGCGGGTCCTTGCCCCAGCGGTTGTATTTCATGAATTCACCGGATCCGTGCCAGGTCGAGAGACCCTTTGGCTTCGCGGGGTGGGGGATCGGAGGTAGTTCGACCCCTTGGTAGGGATCGAAGTACTTCTTGGGTGCTCCGAAGGGCAGGTGCGGGCGGATGATGCCGACCGCGAGGAAGAAGGGGGGCTCGTCCCCGGCGAGCATCTTCAACTGCTTGAGCGCCTCGTTGGTGATCAGGCCATCCGGGTAGATCTCGTCGCCGCCCGGCGCCGCCTGAAAGACGTCCATCTCACCGGCCTTTTTCCGGATCTCCCCATGAGCAAGTCCGTGCATGATGCCGCGCGGGTGCTGCCAGTCGCCCGTCGGCTGGAGGTGGCGCGTCCACGCGCCGGGCATCTCGGGCTTGGTGTCGTCGTCCCAGTCCTTGCCGCCTCGCCCACCCGGGTGATGGCTTACCTTGCCGACGGAAACCGTCTGGTAGCCGTGGTCGCGCAGGTGTCGGGGCAGCGACGGGTGGGCCGGAGGGTCCCCGAGTTTGGAGGCCCGTGCGAAGAGGGCTCCGTTGCCGCCGTTGCGGCGATCGTAGCGACCGGTCAGCAGCGTGTAGCGGGATGCCCCGCAGGTGGGTGCCTGAACGTAGTGGCGGCTGAAGATCCGCCCGCTCCCGGCGAGGCGGTCGATGTTCGGAGACTGGATGTAGTCGACCCCGTAGCAGCCAAGTTCCGGCCGCAGATCGTCGACGCAGATCAGCAGGACGTTCGGCTTGTCACCCGCGGGAGCAGGGAGGCTGGTGAAGAGCGTGAGAGTGAGAAGGATACGCGAAAGCATGCGGGAGCATACTCGGATGAGGTGGCTTCTTTTTCGCCCTGATGAAGTCGACAGACCGCACGACGCCGACTATCGAATGCCCGTGCTGCGTGTAATATTCGTCCTGCTCCTTTTTGCGTCCTGTCTCGGAGCGGTGGAGCTGCGGGTGGCGACTTTCAATGTTGGCACGCAGTTCAACGAGGATTGGTGGCCGAGTTTCGCCCTCGGCGATCCCGGAACGGTCGACCACGACACGGTGGTGGCGATTCTGGACCGGATCGATGCCGACGTGGTGGCGCTTCAGGAGGTTCATACCTCGGATACCACGGGAACGCCCTTGAGCGAGCTGGAGCAACTGGCGGCGACTCTCGGGTATCCGCACCTCCACATCGGCTCGAATTCGGGAAACTTCGACACGAACCTGCGGGTCGTCGTGCTCTCGCGTTTTCCTTTCACGCTGGCGGAATCGATCGTTTCGCCCCCGGGCGCCAAGGAGATCTCCCGTCACCCGGTGGCGGTGGTGGTCGATGTCCCCGGCACCGACGCCGATCCGCTGGTGATCGCGGCGCACCTGAAGTCCGGCGGTGGACTCGACGACCGCTTCCGCCGGGCCGTCGAAATGAAACGGATCGTCGACTATCTCGAAGGGAGTGGTTTCGGAGCTTCGGACAACTTCATCATCCTCGGTGACTTCAATCCATCGGGGATCGACAGCACCTTCACCGAAATTCGCTCAAGCCTGCCCGGGACCTACTCGCTCGGGGCGGATGTGACCTTTCCGCTGAGCTACACCGGGGATCTGCTGCCGTACTTCGGCAGTCCGCTTCCCGCCATGACGGAACCCCGCCAGCTCGACGGGAGTGCTGCCACCTTCGAATCGGGTAGCCGGCTCGACTTCCTGCTGGTCTCTCCCGGGCTTGCCGGACGGCCTTACGAGACGGAGATCTACAACTCGCTGCTCGATACCGCCAACGGCCAGGGGTTGGACAAGGCCGGCAGTCCGCTTCCGTCCGACACCAGTGAGTTGGCATCGGACCACTACGCGATCTTCGGCGACTTCGAGCTGGATCAGGAGGCCTTCAACCTCGCCCTTGCGGCGTCGGCGGCGAGCGTCTCCGAAGCCGACCCGGAAGGCACCGTGATGCTCACCGTGACGCTTGCCGAGCCGGCGGCGGCACCGCTGACCCTGGCGCTTTCCTCGGATGACTCCGCGGCGGTGCCGGTGGATGCGACTTTGCCGATCGCGATCGGAGACACCACGGCATCGACGGCAGTTCGAACCTCACGGAATTTCCTCGTGGATGGGACGAGAACCGTGAGTTTCACCGTGACCGCCAGCGGATATGCCCAGGCCGTAACTTCGATCGAGGTGGCCGATTCCGACAGCGGCTATGTCTTCACCCAAGCGGGAGAGACGATTCTCGAGGACTTCGATGGCTTTGGTGGAACCCACGCTCCCGCCCCGTGGGTGGCGGCATCGGGCACTTGGGTTGGACCGGACGACGGCAGCTCCGTGATTGCGGGGGGAAGGGCCTATGGTCCAAGTGGTGAGGAAGCGATGGGCTTTGTCAGCGATGGCGCGGGCCTGGTGTTGGAGACCGACTACACCAATGGTTCGACGGTGCCGCTGACGATTTTGGATTTGGCCTATGATGCCGAACAGTGGCGCTCGTCGCTGGGAGGGGCGGCGGACCAGATCGAGGTCGAGCTGGAAGCGGGTGGTCAGGTGATTCCGATTCCCTCCCTGAGATTCCATGCCCGCACGGACCTGCCGGCGGGTCCGGTGTCGGGTGGTGCCCCATCGACACTTTCCGCGCGGGTTGCAGGTCTTTCCGTCGCGCCTGGATCAACCTTCACCCTGCGTTTCCGCTTCGTGCCGGACGAAAACTCAGCACCGCTTCCGGACGACGTGTTCATCAATGAGTTTCACTACGACAATGACGGCACGGACCAGGGTGAGTTCGTCGAGGTGGTCGTGGGCCCGGGGTTTGCCGGCGATCCCTCGTCGATTGAGCTCCTCCTCTACAATGGAAACGATGGGAAGATTGTTGGCTCGGCACATGCGCTGGGTCCTGGCGATGAGGGCTCGACTTCGACGTCGGGGCACCAGTTCTTCTCCAAGTTCATTTCTGGAATCCAGAACGGTGCTCCGGATGGGATGGCACTGGTGGTCGATGGAGAAGTGATGGAGTTTCTATCATACGAGGGGAATTTTGTGGCCACGGAGGGGCCTGCCAGCGGTTTGATGTCGGTGGACGTTGGAGAGAGCCAGCCGGGGACCAATCCGGTCGGCGAGCGGTCGATCGGTCGGATTGGGAGTGGGACGGCAGCCTCTGACTTTTCATGGATCCGTTTCCCCTCGGGGGTCGTTCACAGCCCGGGATTGATCAACGCCGGACAAGCCATCGTGTTGCCGGGCGTGCCATCGCAGGGTCTCGCAATCGATCAGGTGACGGTCGGGTTTGTGGAAGACACCGATGGTGATGGCCTTGCGGATGATCTCGATCCCGACGACGACAACGACGGCTCGCTGGACGATGACGAGCTTGCGTTTGGCACCGATCCCCTGGATGGCGGATCAAGGTTCGAGGTCTTGGTGGCGGCGGGTGCCGGCGGCCCCGAGCTGAGCTTTCCCGGCGCGGAGGGCGTGCTCTACACTGTCGAGTGGTGCGACGATCTCGTGAGCTGGGATCAGTCGGCAATCGTCGAGGGTCAGGGCGCCCAGATCGTCTTCCCGCTGCCCACAGGTGGGAATCGCGTATTCGCCCGGGTCCGGGCGGGGGAGTAGCGCTCCGCCTGCCAGTGGCATCAAGCCGTGCCGAGTACGACATCCTCGTTGTCGAGCATGCCGCGCATCCTGCGGCGATAGACGTGCTTGTCCTTGTCGAGCAGGCCCTGAGACTTGGAGGGCTTTGAGAAGCTCGCGGCGACCCCCGGGCTTTCCTCCCAGCGGGTCAGGGCGAAGAGACCGGTCTTCTCCACCTGGCAGTAGAGGGAATGATCGAACTCTTCCTTTTCATGCACTTCCCCGTCGTGGATGTGGACCGTGGGGAAGAAGAGCTTGTCGGCGTGGCGGGTGGGGAAAGTGAAGGCCATCGGATGCGCTTCGTGCTCGCCCTTGCGCAGCTTGAAGACGGCGAAGCCGTAGTCGGCATAGACCGGAATCTTGTCCCAGATGTCCTTGCGGATGCTGAAGCGCGGATCCAGCCGGTCGAAGTCGGTGGGGCCGGGGACGAAGGAAGCTTCGAAGGCACCAACCTGCTCGACCTTCAGGGTGTTCGACTGGCTGTCGGTATCCAGGGCGAATGCCCGCGACTCGGGCACGGGGAAGCCGCTTCTCAGGTCATCGAAGAAATCCCTGTAGTCTTCGAGATTGATGAATTTGAGGGCGTCATCACCGGTTCCGGGTGCCACCGGAAGCGGCAGGATCATCGCCATGTCCTCCTTGGAACCAAACTCCATCTGGTAGGCGATGGCCTGCCGTGCGGGCGCGATCATCCGGGCGAAGATCCGGGTCGAGCTGACAAACTCCACGGGACGGCTGAAGCAACACATGTGGAGAACCTGATCGAAGCGGGTGGAGCAATCCAGCTGGAATCCGGCGTTCCCGGCTTCGGGCTAGGGCGTTTGTGTCGCAGGAGTTGCGGGGCCTCTGTTGCAAGGGATGTTTCCTTTTTGCTAGACATTGCCCTCAAAACCGGCAGGTTATCCGGGT
>NZ_JBISBU010000108.1:0-6051 GCF_044385805.1 Haloferula sp. A504 | reverse complement strand
GGCCGGCGCTTCGGCCGGCTCCGCTACGCTCCGCCGGCCGAAGCGCCGGGGTCACAGGTGATCGGGCAATTTACAGACGAAATGTTGCACCGGCGATCCGGCGGGCTCTATGTCGGGAGTTCAGGGGCTTTTTCTTGCCCTGTGGTCCTCATGGGCTACAATGGTCCCATGAACGATGCGATTGTCAGGGCGCGGGTCGATTCGGACCTCAAGCGGGATGCGGAGGAGGTGTTCGGAGCCTTGGGAATCAACACGACCGACGCGATTCGGATGTTTCTCAGTCAGGTCCGGCTGAGGAAGGGTCTGCCCTTTTCCGTCGAGCTTCCCGACAACGGAGATTTGCTCATGAGTTCGAAATCCCGCCAAGCCGCTCTCGATTCGGTCTATGACGACTAAGCCCGGAGAGGTCTACCGGGTTGATCTCGGCATGGGAGGAAAGGTGCGGTTGATGGTGGTCGTCTCGCGGGAAGATCCCGAAGCACCCCGGGCCCTGAGCCTTTGCGCTCCGATCACCACTTCCAACCGGGGCTCGCCCTACGAAGTCGGCCTGCCCTCGGTCCATTTCCTTCGCAAGAAGAGTTTCGTCAACGTCCAGGGCTTGCAGGCCATCCAGCACCACGAACTTCGAGGGCCCGTGGGTGTGATTTTCGGGGAGCCACTCGAGCGGATTCGAGCTGCCTTGAGCTACGCCCTTGAGATTGGGGGCGATTCGGCGGGCTCAAAGCAGGTTCCGTGATTTCATGCCACTGATGTTCTTTTCCTCTTGTCTGTGGGATCGCGGGAGACGGTTCTGAAACGGGAAAAAGAGCTCGCGGGGATCCTGGTGCCCAAGCTCCAGCGGGAATCCGCCTTGGCACCGCTCTCCGAGCTTCTGGAACAGTGGATCGAGGAGGGGCTTGCTCCGGACGTGACCGAGAAGCACCGGGTGAACTGCCGCAACAAACCGACGCGGGTCTTCCGGGATTGCGACTGGCGGCGGATTGCCGACGTGTCTGCCGTCGAGTTCGAGCGCTGGCTCTTGAACAATGCTCCGGCCGGCTCCCGAAAGGTGTTCTTCAGGGGCGTCACGCAAATGGAGCGATTCCGGAAGGACCTAGCCTTGGCGGGCATCGCGGAATTCGATGATCGGGGCCGGCAGCTCGAATTTCATTCGTTCCGGCGGACCTTTGCCACGTTCCTGACCGCTTCGGGCGTGATGCCTGCTGTCGCTCAGAAATTCATGCGGCACGGGGATATCCGGCTGACCATGAACCTCTACACCGACGGCCATCAGCTCGAAATGGCTGGCGAGCTGGGGAAGCTGCCCCGTCTGCAATCATCCCCCATATCATCCCTCAAAACTGGGAAAAGTAGTCCAACGGTGTCCATTCCTGGCAATTCCTCCGATGGCCCTAGTAGTTCGGACTCCACTCCTAAACCCCTGAATGCAAGTGCTTTGTCACCGTCTGCCCATCCCTGCCCAATGGTTGAGGTGGCGGACCGGGAGGGATTGCCCTCGTCGCTGCACTCCTCACGCCAAACCCATCGGGCTCGCTTCGCTCGCGAAAAGACGCCGCTTGCTCGCTTCCCGTTTTCAAACCCTCCTCCTCCCGCATCCGCGGGATCCGGTAGGAACTGCCTCCCTGCCCGAAACCGCCAGGCCCCTTCCCAAACGAGTTGGAAAGGGGCCTGGCGGACCGGGAGGGATTGCCGCCGCTCCGCTCTGGCCATTCCAGTTTGGGTGTCCGCCGAACACCGGGCGGATGCCGCCGACAGGGTCGGCTTCCTGAATTCAAACCCGGTCTCACTCTGCTCGCCAGCGATCTCGGCCCTGCCAGGAACGCCACGACCCGACCCCAGCAAGCCGGGGTCGGGTCGTGGCGGACCGGGAGGGATTCGAACCCTCGATACCGTTTCCGGTATACTCCCTTAGCAGGGGAGCGCTTTCGACCACTCAGCCACCGGTCCGGGTGGGAGGTCGGCGGGAGGTTGCACACAGCTGCGGGGAGAGGTCAATCGCCCGGGAAGAAAAATCTCCGCTTCCCTCCCCCGCCCCATCGCCCACGCCCGGATTGCAATTTTCCGGCCATCAGGGCCGTTCTACCTGTGCCAAGCGCTCCGCCACATGAAACGCCCCACCCTCCTCGCCGCACTCCTCGCCCTTTCCTCCACGACTTTCGCCGCCGACGGCTTGCCCAAGCCCGACGACAAGGGATGGATCCAGCTTTTCAACGGCAAGGACCTGGAGGGCTGGACGCCGAAGATCCGCTTCGAGAAACTCGGTGAGGACAAAAGGAAGACCTTCCGCGTCGAGGACGGGGCGATCAAGGTCAGCTACGACCAGTACGACACCTTCCTCGAGGGGCCGAAGAAGGAGCGGTTCGGCCACCTGTTCTACAAGCTGCCGCTGTCCCACTACCGGCTGCGCGTCGAATACCGCTTCGTCGGCGAACAGCTGCAGGGCGCCCCGGGCTGGGCGATCCGCAACAGCGGTCTGATGCTGCACGGCCAGGACCCGAAGACGATGGCCGACGATCAGGACTTCCCGAACTCGATCGAAGTGCAACTCCTCGGCGGGCTCGGCGACGGCACGGAGCGCACGACCCTGAACCTGTGCACACCCGGAACCGACGTGATGATGAACGGCAAGCTGCTCAAACAGCACTGCATCAACTCGAGCTCGAAGACCTACCACGGTGAGCAGTGGGTGAGCGTGGAGGTCGTGGTGCGTGGCTCCGAGAGCTTCAAGCACATCGACTCCGACGGCAAGGTGGTGCTCGAATACGAGGCACCCCAGCTCAACGATGGCACCCTGCTCGAGGGCGGAACGATCTCGCTGCAGTCCGAGGGGCACCCCTGCGAGTTCCGCAAGGTGGAAATCCAGAGGCTGAAGTAGCTTCGGCCCGAAGACCGATGCGCGCTCCGGTCAGGGTATCTCCATTTGGGAATTCGAACCACGAATGGACGCGAATTCACACGAAGGGGAGCATTGGATGGGTGCTTCCGGGGTTCCGTGGCGACCTTCCGAGTCCGGTTGTCGCGGGTTGCTCCCCGGCGAACCATCGGATTGGTCTCCATTGTTCATTCGTAGTTCCCAAACACCCAAGCACGAAGGAATCACGACTTTCGAACGGGGAAGCCCCCGAGAGCAGGATGCCACCGCGGCGTTAATCCTGACTTCGGGCATCGGCATTCGGATTTCCTTGGGTATTTGGGTATTTTGGGTCTTTCGTCATTCGTGATCGAGTGCCCGCCCGACCGCGTATGAGAAGTGCGGTCTCAGGATGCCCCTCCCCCCTTCCCTCTTTGACAAAATCCCGAAGTCCACAAGAGTTCCGCGTGGTTCGCCTCCTGCTCGTTCTCCTCATCAGCCCCGCCGCCGCGGTCCCGGCGACCGTGGAGCTGGCGGCGGTGACCGGCGACCCGTCCTTCAACCAGCTTCAGATCACGGTCGATCCCGGCTTCGGTCTCACCGACTCGGATGTTTCCCAGGTGACCGGCAATCTGTTCGCCGACCTCGAGGTCGATCCCCTGCTCGGCCAGGTGTCCGAAATGACGCTCCGAAATGGCGAGGACCCGGACGACGGACTGCGGGCCACGGACGTCAGCTTCAGCCGCTCGGTGATTCTCGTGGGCGGCTACAGCGTCTCCGGCAACGGCCTCGCGGGAGAGATTTTCACCCCGTCTCCGCCGGGCGTCGTGACACCCGGAACGGGAGAGTTCGATGCCTCCCAGTATTCCTTCCTTCTCGATCAGGGCACCCTCGCCGGCTCCGCCCGGATTTTCGGCACCACCACCCTGCTCGACCAGGTGATCACCCCCGCCGAGCCGATCACGGGTCCCGGTGCCGGGACCGGCACCGTGCTTCTCACCTTCGTCGAGGATGCCGGACCATTCCGCACCTACGCCGTACTCCTGACCCTGCCCGTCACGATTAGCGACACCTTCGTGGATGGCAGCCTGTCGGTCGACGTCACGGCAAGCGGAACCCTCAGAGCCGAGGGCATCGTGCAGGTGCCCCGTAGCGAGTATGTCGCCTGGACGCTGGCCGAAGGCATCCCGGGGGCCGATCCGCAGGCCGACATCAATGGCGACGGGATCCCCAATGCCCTGGCGTGGGCCTATGGTCTCGGCAAGGACGACGATGCGGGCGCCTGGCGTCCGGCGGTGACTCCCGGCAAGGGCTTCGAGATCCCCCTCCCTCCGGGTGGCATCATCGCGCCCGTCCGCGTCCGGGTCTCCCAGAACCTCGGCGGCTGGACGGACCTGCCGGTCGAGCGGATCTCCGGTGGGCAGAATCCGCTGCCCGCAGGATCCACTGGGACCATCACGGTCTCCGGTTCGGGTGCCGCGCGGGAGTTTCTGCGCCTCGAGGTGGAGGAATAGACGCTCCGGTTCGGCGGCTGATCCGTAATCCCCCGGCGGATCGAGAAGTGCTCCCGGATGCCTGCGTCACAGGCCGCGCCATTTTGCGCTCCCAAGACCCTAACACCGTGTTCTAACGTCGGACCGAGTCATGGCGGAGAAAAAGCGCAAGAAAGGCAACGGGATCCTCTTCGGCCTCATCCTGATGGGGGCCTCGCTCGCGGGGATCTGGAAAAACGAGCATCGCTTCGACTATGCCAAGGCGGCCCGGGACACGGTGCCCGTCGAAAGCGTCGACGACCTCGGCCCCGGCGCCGTGTTTTCGCACACCGGGAGCATGGACCAGGGGCTCACGCTGGTCGGAAAGTATGTGCAGTCCTTTACCGGCTACCTCGAGATCCGGCGGTCCGCGGAGATCTACGCCTGGGATCGGGACGAGGATGACGACGGCGTCAGCTGGTCCAGGGAGTGGATGTCCCACCTTGAGAACAACGAGCGCAACAGGGGCCTGAAGAAGGAACTCGATTCGGACACCATCCGGCCCCCGAGCTACCGGATCTCGGACCTTCCGGTCGAATCGCGGAGAATCCAGTTCGTCGATCCGAGCCAGTCGATCCCGCCAGGCGAGCTGGCCCTCGCCCCGGCGGGCACCTCCGCGGGGCTCGTCACGCGCGGCGACAAGTTTTACCTCGCCAAGGGAGGCTCCGACCAACTCGGAGACGAACGGATCACCTACCGTGGCATTCCCGTCCCCCCCGTCGCGACCTATTTCGGTGCCTGGGGAACGGACATCGCCGTGGCCCACCAGGCCGAGGTGAAGGAAGGTTTCATCGCCGACATCATCCAGGACGAGGGCATCCTGCACCATCTCGTGGCCGGGCCGCGCGAAACCGCGCTGGTCACCCTTCAGGAGCATCTCGCCCGCCTCAAGATGATCGTCCGCATCATCGGCCTGGTCGTCTGCACGATCGGCGGCGGCGTCCTCTTCTCGAGCCTCACCCGCCTGCTCGTCTTCCTGCCGGTGGTGGGTCCGCTCATCCACCGGGTCACCGGATGGCTCGGCCTGCTGATCGGCTTCGTGCTCGGCCTGATCACCCTCGTCGTCGCCTACCTGACCAGCAAGCCGCTCGTCCTTGCCGCCATCGCCCTGCTGCTGTTGGCGGGCATCGTGCTTCTGGCACGGAATGCCACCCGCAAGCGCAAGCGGATCCAGGAAAACGTCGCGGGCACCCTTGGGCACCGCCCGTCCTCCACCGAGATGAGCGAACTGGAGTTCATCCAGCTGTGGCAGCTCGCCGCCGGCAACGGCGCCATTTCCCCCGCCGAGCAGCGCACGCTGGACCAATGGACGCGACGAAACCGCTGGAGCCCGGAGAAGGTGGCCGAGCTCACCCAGCGGGCCGGCCGGGAGATCTCCAGCTCCACCGACCGCGAGAAGCTTCAGACCCTGGTCCGCTACGCCCTCGCCGACGGCCGCATCGACCGCAAGGAGCTCAAGACCCTCGACCAGGCCGCCCGCTGGGCCGGCATCGGCAAGAAGGGCCTGCGCCAGCTCATGAGCGAAGTCCAGACCGCTTGAGATCGTAGCCAAGCTGCTGCGATCGACGGCCGACCCGATGCGAAGCGGAGGATTCCCAAGCGAATTCTTCTTCACGTCTTGGGAACGCCTTCATCTGGCACCGGCTTTTCCCAGGCAGGTCGTGCGGC
>NZ_JBISBU010000107.1:0-6194 GCF_044385805.1 Haloferula sp. A504 | reverse complement strand
CAGGTCGAACCGGCCCGCCCGGATCGATCCGCTCCCTGACGCCCTCAAAACGACCTTCAAAAAACCCCTTGCCAAGCTCTGGTACTACTGACCCTTTCTAGGGGCACGGAGTCCCCGAGCGGGACGCTGAGGCGCTGGACCATGTCGTCGGCGACATCGGGCGGGGGCGAGCCGACCGCGGAGTAGCCGGTGTTGCCGCCGGTATCGAAGACGATCACGTCCATTTCCATCACCGCCGAGGTCGGGTTCTTGATGACGATGTCGACCGGGCCGGCGACGCTGGGGATCGCGCGGCCGGTCGGGTTGAGGACGACGCAGGGGTCGCTCGGACGGATCCGGCGGATCAACCCCCTTTTCCCCGTCCTCCGGTCCGGCCCAACGGTTGTTTCAGGGGCCTGCCTCAGAAGCAATTTCCTAGCAGTCAACGGTTGTTTCAGGGGCCTGCCTCAGAAGCAATTTCCTAGCAGTAATCCGGCGCGTCCCGAGTGCCAGTTGGTCGGCGTGTTCTCGCGCGAATGGTGTCCGTCTTTCGCGGAAATCCTGCAACGGCTCGGACGCGAGAGCGCGTGGGTCGTGCACGGGACCACCGGTGACGGCCGCTCGGTTGATGAGGTGAGCCTGATGGGCTCGACCCGCGTCTGCAAGTCGGGGACCATGGAGGACATCGTCGACGAGGAAGTCCGGCCGCGGGATTTCGACATGAAGCACGCCGAGGTGGCCGACCTTCAGGGCGGCGACGCCACGACCAACGCGGCGATCCTCGAGGCGATCCTCGACGGACGCGAAACCGGTCCGAAGCGCGACATGGTCCTGCTCAACGCCGGCGCCGCACTGGCGTGCTGCGGTCTGGCCGACGACATCGGCGAGGGCATCGAGCTCTCCCGCCAGGTCATCGACGATGGTTCCGCGCTCGACCGTCTGAGGGCGCTTCAGTCGATCGCGACGTAGGCCCCGCGACCGTGCCTTGAAGAGCCGTCACCGGGATCAGGGCAGACATTCGACCAGCAGACGGTAGAATCGCCTCGTCGTTCCAGGGGTCGGGTCGGTCACGGTGATGCTTCGGCGGCCGTTGCCGGCGGAGACATCGCCCACCGGCACCGCAGCGGACCACGCCTGGTCTCCGCGACGGGTGGCGAGGGGAACCCATGAGGAGGGATTCAGGGTGTCGGACGTTTCAAGGGTGATCGAGAGATCGGTGCCGCCGGGCTCGGCGATGACGAAGGAAAGCTCGCTGGTATCCTCGGCGCGTCGGTGGGAGAGCGGACCCGGGCCGGGGTCGGCGCGGCGTGGATCGGTGCCGGCGAGATACTCGAGGAGATTGCAACGCGAATCACCATCGGGATCGCCCGCCGGGTCGCCCAGGGCGTGAAGCGCGGCGAACTCGGGGTAACTCTCCGGTGTCAGGCCGATCCGGATTTCTCCGGTGGTCTGAATCCCGTCGTCGTGCCAGTGGAGCCCGGCGGGAAGGGATGGCAGGTCGACCGAGGAGAACTGGCCCGAGGCCGCGCCCGCGTCCCAGAGATCAAAGCTCATGCCGGCGGCGGGGGTGAAACCCTCGATGAAGGACACTTCCAGCACGCCTCCGAGTTCGAGCCGGCCCGCCACGGTGATCCGGTCATGAGCAGAGGGGGCGAGTTCGCAGTTGAGACGGGCGAGCGCTCCCAGGCTCAGGTCGCCATCGAAGTCCATGCTGCCGGGGCTGAAGCCCGGGCGCGCATCGCCTTCGAGAAAGACATGGCCACCCCCGGCGACCCCGTTGCCCGAGAATGCTCCGAAGAAGATCGCGCTGCCTTGCAGCCCGCTGGAGGCGCCGACGCTGATCACCGAGGCGTTCGCCACGTCATCCCAGAAAATGGCGGTGGCACCTCCCGAAACGGCGATCACACCACCGGCCTGGTTGTCGAGGTCACCGTGAATCTCGACGAGTCCGTTGCCCACCGCAAGCCAGCCCCCGTTGGCGAGTCCCTGGTCGAAACGGAGGGTGGCATCGTTGGCCGCAATGAACCCGGTCACGGGCAGGTTGGTGACCGTTCCGCTGAAGTGGATTTCGGCAGGGTCGAAGGCCCGGCCGGAAGCCTCGATCACTCCCGAATGACCGACCGGACCGCTGAAAACCGACAAGCGCTCGCCGGCCCCGGCCCGGATCTCGACCTCGGGGGGCACCACCACCGGCCCTCCGCCACTGTTCAGGATGCCGTCGCCACGCAGGACCGCGCCGGCGGCGAAGGTGGTCCCGGACGGCACCGAGAGTACGGCGCCATCCTCAAGTTGAAGGATGGTCGGCCCGTCGCCTCCGCCGAGAAAGAGCGACTCGGCGGTTGTCGGCGTCGCCTCGCCGGTCAGGGTCACCACCGTCGGCTCCGCCAGGACGGCCGGGACCTGAGCTTCGGGCATCAGGCTCCGGGTCCAGTTTGCTGCCTCGCTCCAGTCGCCACCATCGCCGGTCCACCACGCCTGGGGCCGCCAGAAATGGAGCGAGGTATCCCACCCGCCGCTGCCGGAAGTGCGATACACGACTCCGGGTCCGTCCGCGACGCAGTCGTACTCGCGGACCGTCCGGCTGCGGCTCAGTCCGGGCGTGACGGGCACACTGGGGCCGCCTTCGATGGGGACGCGGTGGAGGGTTTCGTAGCCCAGCTCCTCCCGCTGCCGATACACCACGTGGCTGCCGCCGGAGCTGAACTGAAAATCCCAGATGTCCCCGAAATACCATGCCGGATCGGGATTCAGGCGCGTCGCCCATCCCCCGGTGATCGGCACGCTGTAGAGATCAGCGGGCCCTGCGTGGAGGGCGGAGGAGTCGGCCAGGAAAACGACCCGGGAGGAATCGGGACTGATGGCGAACGAGGAGTCGAAATCCGGCAAGCCACCGAGCGGGCTGGACCAAGTGCTCAGTTTGACGGCCGAACCGGCGGCGAAGCGCTCGACGCTGTAAAGATCGAGCAGGTGGTCGGTGTCCTGATCGGCGCAATAGACCAGGTGGTGCCCGTCGGGGCTGATCTTGAAGCGGCTGACATTGCCGCCCGGGACCAGGGGGGCGCTGAGTTTCGTGGCCGAGGATCCATAGGTGGGGGTGACATAGAGTTCGTAGCTCGGAGACCCGCTCACTTTGGCGATGAAATAGACGAGTTCGCTGTCCGGGCCGAACTCGAACGAGCCGACGCTGGCGAAGGACTCCAGGGTCGGGTTGAGTTTCGTCGTCTCGCCGCCATTGATGGGCACACTGTAGAGTTCGTGCTCTGTGGTGCTGTCCTGCGTGGCCTGATACGCCACCGAGCGGCTGTCAGGCGAGATGACGAAGGCCGTGACCTCGCCACCGGCGACCAAGGGGGCGTTGAGTTTCAGGGGCGTGCCCCCGGTGATCGGGACGGTGTACAATTCCTTGGCCTCATCGGTTTCCCCATCGGCCTGATAGACGACACGGGTGCCGTCCGGGCTGATGGTGAAAGCACCGACGTCGGCTCCGACCGGCAACGGAGGATGGAGCCTCTGCGGAATGCCGCCGGCGAGGGGCACCCGGTAGAGTTCCCTCGGCTGGGGATGACCCTCTGAGCCAACGTACACGACGGCGTCGCCGTTCGGTGTGATGGCGAACCCGTAGGCCGAGGTGCCGGCCGGGAAGGGGGGATGGAGCCGGGCTGGTGTCCCGCCTTCGATGGGAACCCGGAAGATTTCCCACTGTCCCTCGACCTCCGCCTCCGCCCGATAGACGACCGTGCTGCCGTCGGGCGTGATCTCGGTCTGGGTAACCTGGCCCCCGAGGGCGAGCGTGGGATTCAGCTTCTCGGACGATTCTCCCGCGAGGAACACCCGGTAAGCCTCGATCACCCCGTCGATCTCCTGCTCGGCCTGGTAGAGGACGAAGCTGCCGTCCGGGCTGATCGCGAATTCACTCAACACTTCGCCTCCGGTCACAAAATCCGGCGTGAGTCGGACCGGAGACCCGCCCGTAGCGGACACCGCGTGCAGGTGATGGGTCGGGCTTCCATCCTCGGGGGCGCGATAAATGATCTGCGCCCCGTCCGGCGTGAAACGGAAGGGTGACAGGTAGCTGAACGAGGACACGCCTCCTGCCAGCAAGGTCGAACCGCCTCCCTCGATCGGGGCGCTGTAGAGGGCGTGTTCCCCGACCGTGTCCTGGTCCGCCTTGTAAACGACGAGCGTTCCGTCCGGGCTCATGGCGAAGTCGATCACCCCGCCGCCCGCCGTCATCTCATCGCTGACTCGGGAAGAACCACCGCCTTCCACAGGCACCGCGAAGACCTCCGGCACCCCGTCGATATCGTGGTCGGCAAGATAGACCACCGTCGAGCCGTCGGCATTGATGAGGAACTGCGTCACGTCGCCTTCCAGGATGAGGTCCGGCGTCAGGCTGGTCGAAGATCCTCCCTCGATCGGCACCGCGAATAGTTCCCGGCGGTCGTTGGTGATGACATCCCCGGAATAAACCACGATATCCCCATCCGGGCTGATCCGGAAGCCCGACACCTGGCCGCCCGCGACAGGCGGGAGATTCAGTTGCGTCGGGGAGCCGCCCTGGGTCGGTACCTGATAGAGTTCGAGCACATCCACGGTGTCCTGGTCGGCGAGATAAACCACTTTCGTCCCGTCAGGCGAAATCCCGAAGGAAGCGACCTCTCCTCCCGGAACGAGGGGGCCGTTGAGCTTCGTCACCGCACCGCCCGTCACCGGGACCGCATAGAGTTCATCGATCTCATCGGTGTCCTGATCCGCCAGATAGTATACGGTGCCGCCATCCGGGCTGATCTGGAACTCTTCGACGTCGCGGTTGGAAGGCATGACGGCGTTCAGCCGGATGCTGTCTCCGCCGGTGATCGGCACCGAGTAGAGCTGGAAAAAGTTATGACTCTCATGGTGCGATCGGTATACCACCCGCGCCCCGTCGGGAGTCACGGTCGGGGACAGGACATGGCCCCACGCCGGCGCTGGCGGGCTCAGCTTCACACTCTCCCCACCTTCCAGTGACCGCGAGTAGAGCTCGATGACATGTTTCGTCTCCTGGTCGGCGGTGTAAACGACACGCGATCCGTCGGGACTGAGGATGGCCGTATACACGTCACCGACGACGGTCTGGAAGGGGGGAGTGATCCGGACGGGATACTCGACCTGGGCCACCAGCACAGAGGTTGGATGGCTGAGGGCGGCGAGACACAGGCAAAGGCCGGCGGCGGAGCGGTCGGGCAGCTTCATGGCATCACGAGTGGGGTCGAAAAATGACCGGGTGGATGCTATGAAAAAATACGCGAACTCCACAAACCAAATCGGGTGCCCGGTTCCGGACAGAATCGCCGCGCCCGGGCTGGACCGCCTGATCGTGGAGCGGGCGGTGTTGTGGAATCAAGCCGACCGAAAGCCTGTCTGCTTCGGGATGATGCAAGCCGAATTCCGAAACGCAAGCCGGGGGGAGCACCCGGAGTCGTTCATCCCCCCATCAGCCACAGGATCGGCTGGAACCAGATGCCGAGGACGAGTACGGCGGTGGCCAGTGAGAAGACACTGATGCGGGTGGTCTGCGGGAGCTCGATGGGGGAGGCCCCGCTCGGGGCGTCGAACCACCACATCGCGCGGATGACCTTGAAATAGTAGTAGAAGCCTGCGGCGGCTCCGATGAAGGCGATGCCCACGCCCCACCACAGCTCCGAGCGGACCGCGAGCGAGAAGACGAAGAACTTGCCGATGAAGCCGGCGGTCAGCGGCACCCCCGCCAGGCCGGCCATCACGACGGTCATCACCCCGGCGAGCAGCGGCGAGCGCTTGCCGAGGCCGTCGAAGGCGGCGAGTTCGTCCGAGCCTTCGGAGACACGGATCTGGGCGAGGACGAAGAATGCGGCCAGCGTGGTCAGCAGGTAGGTCGCGAGGTAGAAGCCGACGGTGTGAACCGACCCCGGATCGGTGACGCCCTCCTCCTTACCGGCGGCCAGGGCCAGAATGATGAAACCGGCGTTGGCGATCGACGAGTAAGCAAGCAGGCGCTTGAAGTTCGTCTGACGAATGGCCGCGAGATTCCCGAACAGCAGGGTCGCGACCGCCAGCAGGAGCAGGATCGCCAGCACATGATGGCGGATCTTGAAGGTCGAAGCATTTGGCTACGGCGTTCATGGTAGTTTCGGGCGGAATGGCCCCTCTGTCTCCTACGGCTTCCTGAGTCCGTGTCTTGCTGCGCTCCACTCGGT
>NZ_JBISBU010000106.1:0-6276 GCF_044385805.1 Haloferula sp. A504 | reverse complement strand
CGGCCGTTGCCGCTGGCAGTGGTCCCAGTGCTGTTTGCGTCAAACAGGAACTCGATCTCCTCGTAGACGCCATCCGTCACGAAGTCGATCTCCGCGAGGTAGGTCTCGGCACCGCCGTTGGCGGTATCGCCGTTGAGGTGGGCATCGGCGATGACGATGTCAGGCTCGATCGCATCCGTGTCGCGCATGGTCACCGTGACCGTGGGTTTCCCGTTGTAGTTGGCATAATAGAAGTGAACCGAACCGGCACCGCCAGGAACCGTGCTCACGTCGACGGTGACAACCGCACCACCGAGGTCGCGCCAACCGGTGGCCTGGGTATCGGAGCTCGCGCTGAGGAGTTCCCCAACCTTGAGATCGGGTCCCGGGTCGGTCGAGTCCCAGAGTTTGGTCAGGTTCTGGCCAAAGGAATCGAATGCCGTGTCATCGGTCGTGAGTGTGATGTTCGCCGCGCTTGCGCCAGACGACTGTGAGACGGCGGTGATGTCGCTATTGCTGTTTCCGGCAAACTTGTAGAATTCGACCGGTCCGTCGTAGTTCCGGACGAAGGGAGGGGCCGGGTCGTTGGTGCCGGGGATGTTGGCACAGAAGGACCCCGTGCCCGGGTTCGGGCCAATCAGCGAAACGTGGTAGTACCTTCCCTCGCCGTTGCAATTGGCATTGCTCTGCGATGAAAGCGTCGCCTGAAAATCCACGGTGAGACTGGCCGGACCGGAAACCGGCTCGTCCACGATGATGGTGGTGTCATCGGAGATCGCGGAGCTGGTATCGAGAGGGTTGCCCGCGAGGTCCGTGATCACGGCGCCGGTGACGACTTCCAGCGTCAGTTCGCCGGTCCCGGTGGCCGAGACCGCCACCTCGAACACCGCGGGATCCCCGGTGGTGGAAACTCCATTGATGGAGACCGGAGCGCTGCCACCGTTGGTGAAGTCGCCGGTCTCCAGCGTCGCCGGGGCGATGGCCTCGCTGAAGGTCAGGGTGTAGGTGACCGTCTGTCCCACCAGAACCGGACCACCTCCCGCATTGTCGACGATCGAGTCCAGCGTCGGCGCGATGGTGTCGCTGGTCGTCGTCGTCGCGCCCGCCGCCGGCGAGGGAGCCCCGACATTGCCCAGGGCGTCGCGCATCACGACGGTGTAGGCGTAGCCTGTCGATGGGCTGAGGCCGGTGTCGGTGTAGCTCGGGCTGGTTTGCCATCCGCTGCTGGTGGCACCGGGGCCGCCGGTGGTCTCGGTGAAGAGATACTCCACCGGGCCCGAGGCGTCGCTGCCGGTGGTGGCGGTCATGCTGATGGCATTGTCGCCATCGGCCGCGGGCATCACCGAGAACGTGGCGGGATTCGGTGCCGGGGGCTCGGCATCGCTGCCGCCGATCAGCGTCTGCATCTCCTGCGCCATGGCCTGCCCAATCAGGTAGTAGGTCTCGGCATTGCGGTTCCAATGGTAGCTCTGGTTGGCGGGCGAAACCGCGACGTCCCGCCAGAAGTCCCGCGTCTCGACCACCGCGACATTGCCGCTGAAGGCGGGGTACTTCGCGAAGTCCTCCATCGCCAGTTGCGCCGCCATCAGCGACAGCGCCCGGGGATGGGTTTCCGTCCAGCCACTCATCCCGGTCGTCGCGATGACGAAGGGCAGAGCCGGCACGCCGAGATCGGAACGGACGTCGTTGATGAAGTTCACCATGTTGACCTCATACTCGTCGTTGTAGGTTTGGTTGACCCGGTCGTTCCATCCCTGATGCCAGCCGAAGCCGGCCAGTTCGTAGCCGGCCGTCGCGTCGTAGCCGGGGAAGTAGGTCGACAGGTTGGTCAGCACGTTGTTCACATCGCTCAGCATCTGCTGGTAGAAATATCCCTGATCGCCCTCGGCGAGCGGCGGATCGACGCTCCAGCCCGAACTCGGCGGGCGAAAATCGACGGCGAGGCTCTTGCCACCCCAGGCCGTCTTGATGATCAGGACCTGCTCGCCGTGGACGTCACCCATCACCTGGCCGAACTGCAGCTCGGGTCCGATCGTGTCGGAAAGCGCCCCGTAGCCGGCCGAGAGGTTGCCGTTGAGCAACGTGATTCCGCCCCGCTTGTAGGAAATCCAGACGTCGCCCCGGGAGGCCCAGCCCGTGCCGTCAACCAGATGCCCGTAAACCGCCGGGTTGCTTGCCACCAGATGGTCCAGTGTGCCTTGGGTTTCCGCCGGGTTCATCTCACCGTGGCCTTCCATGTTCGACTGGCCGGCCAGGATGAAGACCTTGAGTGGAGGATCCGGCGGTGATCCGCTCGTCGTCGCGGAACTCTCATCGGACGGAGCCGAAGAGTTCTGCGCCGGGCTCTTGTCGCGGGCGGTGACGGTGTAGCCGTAGGTCGTGCCCGGCGTCAGGCCGGTGTCGGTGTAGGTCGGGCTGTCCTGCCAGCCGCTGTCGTTTCCGCCACCCGAGGTGCAGGAGAAGTAGTACTCGACGCCTGAGGGGTCGATGGCGGTCATCGCGGTCATGGTGATGGACGTGTCGCCATCGGCCGCCGGGGCACTCGCCCAGACCATCGGATCGAGGAACGGCGGGGTCACATCGGGGCCTCCCGAATCGACAAGGGTCACCGTCACCGTCTCGTAGGCTTCGGTCAGTCCGCGGGAGTCGGACATGGTGACCTCGAACTGATAGGTGCCCTGGGTTCCGTCGAACAAGACGGTGCTCGCCGTGGCGCTGGTGCCATTCGGCGTGAAGGTCACCGCGCCGGGACCCTGGGTCTGTCTCCACGTGAAGGTGCTGTCGCCCTCGGCCAGGTCGGTCGCCGCGACCCGCAAGGTGGTCCGGTTGGCTGTAAGGTCGACGGTCGGATCATCAGCGGTGGCCGAATCAATGCTCTTGAACTCCAGCGGCGACGCCGGGGTGGTGTCAGCCGCGATGGCATCGAGCAGGGCCTGCGCCTCTTCCACCGTGCCGCCGGTCAGGTAACGCTGGGCAAAGGCCACCACATCCGGATCAGGAGTCACCAGGGTCGAGGAGCCGTCATACGCAATCAGGCCGTTCAGCAGGTTCTCATGGAAGCCACCCCATCCGTTCGAGTTGTCCATCGCCTGCATCGCTGCGGGGACCGCGTCCGCCACCAGGCTTCTCGCCATGGCCAGCATCGCCTCGTTCCGCACGCCCAGGCTGAACATCCGGTCCGCCGGCGACTCGAGGGCCACCATGTCCAACAGCTCGGGCGCCATGAGGTTCACCTCGGCCGGCGTGAGCACCTTGAGGAGGTTGTTGATCCTCCCCCGTGCATTGCCGGTCGGACTCGTGGCGGCCACCTTCAGGGCGTCGAAAAACAGCGTGCTCCCCACCTCGGAAATGAGGGTGTCCATTTCGGACCGGTTGTTGGCAAAGGCACCACCGCCGAAGATGGCGGTGATCAACGCCGCCTCGTCAAGCTGCAGGGGGTCACCCGGATCCACGGGAAAGGACGGGCGATCACGCGAAACCAAGGTCGTCATCATGGCGGTCCGGTAGGGCACCTTGTGCGAGCCGTGAAACTTGTGGAGCGCCTTGGCCGCCAGGGTTCGGACGTCGGCATCATCGTCGTTCAGCAAGGACACCAGATCGCCTGTGAAGCCGGTGTCATTCGTCTCCCCGATCGCCTGGATGGCCCCATGGCGGGAGCTTCCGTTCAGATCCAGGGCCTTGGCCCGGAGATCGTCGCGGGTGGCGGTGTCGATGGTTCGGTTTCCGAGTTCCTCCGAGGCTTGCCGCCGAATCTTGGGCGACCAGACAGCGAGGTCGGCGACCAGCTCTGCGGTGGTGCGGGCGCCCGCATCGTAGTCCTCGACGTCCAGGGAGTTGGTGATTTGTCCGGCGCTAAGGGCCAGTGCACCAGTGCTGTCGCGACCGGTGATGTGAAGGCTCTCCAGCGGCAGGGCGTAGGTCAGCAGCATCGCGGTGCTCATGCGGAAATCGTAGTATTCACTCCCGTTCGGGGCCCGGTTCTCGCTGTAGGAATCGTAGTCAAAACCCCCGTCCCAGCGGCGATGCAGATCCAGCATCCAGCTGATCTTCTTGAAGTATTCCTGCACCGCCGAAGGCCCGCCCCGCTGGACGCCCAGGGGAGCCCAGAGATAGTTGAAGTAGGCACCGGTGTGCCCCACGTCCCGGTCGGAGTCTCCGGATGCCAGGGCCATCATGACGAAAAACTCAGCCTGGCTTTCGTAGGCCGGATCGTTGTCGAGGACGATCGCCGCCATCCCGCTCTTGCCGTTGTTCTCGTGCCGTGGATCGTAGGCTTCATGCTCACCGTAGGGGATGGCTCCGCGGTTCGCATACGAGGCATAGAACATCTTTGCCCGATCGATCATCTGGTCGACCTCCGGATGGCTCACCCCGCACTGCTTCGCCAGTTGCACGCCGAGCAGAGCTGGCATGCCGAGCGAATTGATCACGCCGTATCCGGTGTTGGCCGGGCGGTAGGGGTTCGAAGGGTCATACCCGCCCGACCGGAGGGAGTGCCCCATCGTGCCGTAGTGACTGATTCCCTTGGCGATGTTGATGGCCAGGGCTTCGATCGTCGGAAACACCTGGGCGTCGGAGGTGATCAGGTAGTATTCCCCCAGCAGGATCAGCTCGTGAACCCGGCCCCACGGAGCCGAATAAGCGGTGCTCGCCGTGTAGTTTCGAAGGGCATCCAGCTCGGACGCGCTCTTGATCAGGGCCCGGGCCTGGGTCTCGGCCTCTTGAAGGTAGTTTGCCCGATCCGGGGCCGGGAAAAAGTCATTCTGGGCGGCGAGAAGGCTCAGCGTGCCCATGCGATACCTGCCGGAGCTTTCGTGGTTGTAGTAGTAGTCCATCCCCTCCTCGAGGATCTTCTCCGACTTCGGGCAGTTGTAGGGCGCGGTGGCCGAGTAGGCCCCCATGGTGCGCAAGGTCAGGGTGACCACGTCCTGCACCCCGGCGCGCCACCGGATCAGTTGCAGTGCCGCCGGAGTCTGTGCCTCGGCGTCGGCAATCGCCACGGCCAGTCCCCTCCGCGCATCGATGTCCGCGATCTCAAATTCGACCGGGGCGGTCGCCGTGCCACTGGCTCCGAGGATCAGGTCGTTCGGCAGAAACACCCCGTCGGCCGGCGATCCGGCATCCACCTCCCGCACCTGGATCTGCCGGCTCCCGGCCGATCCATTGATCCCGCCGCTGGTGGTGTCGTAGTAGACCCAGCCCCGCATGCCGGTCGGCCCGAGGTTCCAGGTCGTGGTCAGGTTGTCCGGAATGGGTTCCCCCAGGGTCAGGTCGGGGGGTGCAGCCCATCCAGGGATGATGCCAAAAATAATGGCCGTAAGAAATCCAACGACTCCGTGCGGGTGGCTCCGTCTGCTGCTCATGGGTATCGGGTATTTTTCTCCCCAAACCCTGAGCACCGGCATTCCGTTATAAGGGAATGTGGACGATTTGGGTTTTTGGGGCTGTTCTTGGCTTCCAGTTCCTCGTTCCCCCGGGTCAGGGAAGCAAGCATCCAGATAACTCGGAATCCTTGCCAAGAAATCGAGTCCAAGAGAACCAAAATTGTCGGGGCGTCATGGGTAATCCCACGCAGGGTGCCGCGCCCATCGCTCGGCACCAAGGGTCAAGTCCGATCTGCCCAGTCCGATCTGCCCAACAGTCCGATCTGCCCAACATCAACGGTCTGGAAGTCCGGGATGAGAAGCCCGGGCGACCGAACAAATCTGATCGGCTGTGAACGCTTGGGCGAAGGATGGAGTTTCACAGAAGGCCGCGAAGGGCACAAAGCTTCGGTCGATGGGCTGAGTCTCGCTCGTGAGTGGAATGGGTCGCGCGAGCCCACTCGCGCCTCGTTTGGTCCGGCGAGGCGCGAGTGGCCTCACGCGGTGCTTCCGGAAAAGGAAAACGCCGGCCCCCCGGGAGGGAGGCCGGCGTGGGAATCAGGTTGATCCTGCGGTCACTCCGGCAACACCGCCGTCAGGCGGCCGAAGAGTTTGCCACCTGCAGCTTCCGAGATCCCGATGGTCGCCGTCACCGCATTGGTCGGAGTGCCCGGAGTGACCAGGAAGGTCACACCGTTGTCGGCCGTTGCGTCGTCGGCGTCAGGGACCTGGTCAACCGTCGCCGTCCACGGGTCGCCTACTCCGAGGTCACTGCTGTGCTCCACCCGCAGTTCCGCCGCACCTCGGTCGGCAGTCGGCAGGCAGTTGAAGTTCATCACCAGTCCGCCACCGGTTTCGGTCACCGTCGGCAGCAGTCCCGCGGCATTGGCGTCGACGTTCGGATTCGCCGCTCCCAGCAGGAAGGCCAGGCCGT
>NZ_JBISBU010000105.1:0-6811 GCF_044385805.1 Haloferula sp. A504 | reverse complement strand
AGAGCCAGCTCGCCGACGCGCTGCTCGCCGACGCCGCCAAGTCCGCCACCCGCGACCCCGCGGTGCTCACCAAGCTCCTCGCGCCGCTGGGGTGAGAGCAGCTACCCCTTCCCGTGCCACTTGGCCTCGGAGGCGATCCGCTTCGCCACCGCTTTCCGTTTCGACTTCTGGAGTTCCAGGTCGGCGTCAAGCGGCCAGCCTCTCAGATTTGCATGACGCGGTGGTCCCTCATCGGGGATGATCTGGATTCCGGCCTCGCTCACGCAGGAAGCCTCAACCACCGCCGCTCCGTGGATTCGGTACGGTTCCCCCTCCGCATTCACAAAATATCGGTCGGCATGTGCCCAAAGTTCTCCGTCCGACATCCCCTCGCTTCGATAGACCGAGGTGTCGTCATCCGGGGCAGGCATGAAGGCCTGATACTTGACCCTGCCCTTGGATTTCGCGACCCAGCTCGAAGAAGTGCAGTAGCGCGCCAGCGGTTCGCCACCATCGACTTCAGCAGAGAGTCCCGACGGAAGCTGGCTCATCCGAGCACCTTCTGGATTCCATGAAGCACGAACGGCGGAACCGTCGCCCCATCGAAGCGGCTGACGTTGTGCCACACGTCGGTGCCGTCGATGCCTGCACAGGCCATGCGCTGAGATTCGCCAACACTCACCGAGAACACACGGTGGGGACCGTTGCTCCACTCCAAGGCGATCGCTGCATCGTCGGGATCTACCGCCAGCTCGGGATTGGGAACCGAAGAAGGCAACGCTGCAATCAGCTCGGCGGCGCGCTCCAGCACGGCTTCCGAGACAGCCGGAGCCTCGGCACCGTCCCAGCCGGGCTGCGCGTGCTCACCTGCCAGTTCATAAAGCTCGGACATGACCTCCGCACGATTTCCGATGATCGACGCCGTGAGGTCGTTCCGCGCCACGAGGGACCGCGCGGTCTCGGCGACGAATCCGGCCTGGTCCGACACGCCGCTGGACCGGGCCTGCGTTTCCCGCAGGCAGCCCGCACCTCCCAGCACCGCGACGCCGGCAAAGGTGATTATTGAAACAGGTTCAGGCATTTCTGGGTCAGACTGTGTTCGAAAATATGGTTCTTCAGCGAACGGAGTTGCTCAATCGATTCCCGCCACTTTTCCAGCGGGGCCGGTTCGAGACGTTCATCGCGAAACACCTCGATGTCTAGCAGAAGCGGCAGGCACCCGTCGTCCTGCGGCTGGCTGGCGAGGATGATGTTGACCTTGTTGCCGGTTTTCGGGTCCCCCGCCCGATGCTGATGAAAAAAGTCGGCGAACTGGAGGCCGGAGCCCTCCGGAAGGTTCGGGCTGACCCGCAGATAGTCGGCCAGATTCACCGTGCCGTGTTCGAGAGGGATGGGGATGCGGTTGATGTAACGGAGTCCCAGCTTCCGAACCTGCACCGGTCGAACCACTTCCACAAACACCGCCCAGCATCGCTCGATCTCGGGCAAATACTCATCGAAAGAGCCGTAGGGCCCCAAGCGATTGAAGGAAAACCCTGCCGGACGGGCCTGGACGATCTGCTTCTCGTCCTCAGCGACGAATTGCACGGCGGCCAGGCCGTGCCGCGCGGTCAGCTTCGGCTGCTCGCCTTCCTTCAGGTCCATCTTGGCTTCGTGAACCAGCCGTTTGCGACGCACCGGATAATGGTCCTTGAGGGCATCCCCCATCGCCTCTTCAACCATCGCGAAGTCCAGGCCCGGCGGCAGATCGCAATCGATATCGACCACCGCTTCCACGATGGGCGGGTGCGGCAACTTGAAGGGATCGAGGGTTTCTGGCTCGGACATCAGGAGGGGCGCTTGGTGACGACTTGGGAGACTTCCGTGAGCAGTTCGAGCGCGTTCTGCAAGTCCCGGATCATGTCTTCGGCCAGTTCGTCGGGTTCGGGGAGGTCGGATCCGTCGTCGATCGACTCGTCCTTCAGCCAGCTCAGGTCGAGGTCGAGCTTGTCACGCTTCTCCAGTTCCGCCCAGTCGTAACAGCGCCAGCGACCCTCCGGATTGTCTGGCGACCAGGTCGCCTTGCGGCGATGGCGGGATCCGGGGCGGTAGCACCCCAGGAACTCGTCGAAGTCGGCCAGCGTGATCGGCTTCTGCTTGAGGGTGAAGTGCTTGTTGGTCCGCAGGTCATAGACCCACAGCTTCCGGGTCTGGACCTTGGCAGAGCCCGGTTTCTTGTCGAAGAAGAGGACGTTCGCCTTCACCCCGGGCTTGTAGAAGATCCCGGTCGGCAAGCGCAGCAGCGTGTGGACCTCGCAGGACTTGAGCAGCTGCCGCCGCAGCGACTCGCCGCCGCCACCCTCGAAAAGAACGTTGTCCGGCAACACCACGCCGGCCCGACCACCGTCGGTCTCGAGCAGGGCGTGGCAGTGTTTGATACGCGACAGCGTCACTGCCTCGATTTCATCGACAAGCGAGTCTAGCCTCTCAATCTCAACGCCCGCTCGGATCTGTTCTGCTCTCGGCGGGAGTGCGATTGGGAATGCTCGAACCGATTCAAGATTCAAGGTCTTCCGCGCCACTTCCTTGGCCTCGTGAGCCAAGGCATAGTTGTGAGCCGGTGAGCGCAGCCAAAAATCAATCCACTTCGATTCACATTTGGGCGCCACTGGAATGATGCCAACAGCTCTGGCTGTGTTTCCGCCCTTCAGGCACTCAGGAATAACCGCTGTACGACCAATCGCTCCGACGAGGGAAATCGCAACTTCACCACCCGAAAGGCGGGTGCGTGGGAATTCGGCAGCAACCTCCGGGGCAACTTTCTTAATCGCGTTCACATGCACCCGTCCTTCTCGAATATCGCCTATGCGCACCATGGGAACTCCGTCGACGACATCCGGACCAGGTTGAAGGATACCATAGGCACATGGCCGCCCCCCTTGAGTCAGCTGCTCGACCGACGTCCAACACCACCCCTCAGGCAGATCCGGCAGCCCTTCAACATCGGGTTCCTGTGGTTCCTTGTAGCGCTCCTTCCAGTTCTTCGGCGGTTTCTTCCCCTTCTTCTCGTAGGCTTCCAGTTGGGCCTTCTCCCACGCCTGGCGGCGGGCGACGAGAATGCGTTTGAGAAGATCGGAGGCGTGCTCGAAGTCGCGCCCTTCCTCCCGGGCGAGTTCCGCTTCCGTCGGCACCAAGCGCCCTTCGCAGGCGGCCTTCAGGACGCTGGCGCGGTAGCGTTCCAGATTCCCCCGCACCCGCTCCAAGGCCTCCTCCGCCTCGTCGATCTTGGCGAGGGCGGGTTCCAGCTCTGAGAGGATGCGCTTCTGCTCATCGGTCGGGGGAAGCCCGACCTCAATTTCATCAAATACGGCAGGCTGGAGGCTGGCTTGGTTGACATGGTTGTTGCACAAGGACCGGAAACAACCGTTTTGCCAACGTAGGTGAAGTTGCCTTGCAAGAAACCCTGGCAAAATGCCCGAGTGAGCCCGGAGTCTTGTCATGTGATTCGAAAACCCGAGGCCATCTGCTTCAGATGAATTGATCCAAGACGTCTTCCCGACAAGGCGCGGACTGTTGGTATTGTTAAACAGAATATCCCCGAGTCCTACGACCCTCTTGAGCTTATCCAAAGGAATCGACTTGAGGACGGACAAATCAATTTCGCCCTTCTCCGAAACATTCATCGGCCGGAGATGGCCGATGCCTGTCCGGTCCTGATTGTGGGTGCCACATGCAAATCCCGAAGACACGTCGGCAAGCAACTCGCTGACTTTGCACATTGTCCAACCCTCCGGCAGCTCCTCACTCATGCGACCAGCGTGTCATTGAGATCCTCAAGGATCGGCTGGAGTTGCTCGCCGAAGAGCTCGTGGGCCTTGCCGAGGCCGCCGTGGGAGGAGAGCCAGGGATCGTAGTCGAAGTGCTCTTCCTCGAAGCGCATCGAGGACGAGATCACCCGCACGATCTCGCCCAGCCAGCGCTGCTGCTCCTCAGTGAATGCCGCCCCTTCCCGCTCCTGAACGGCGAGCCAGAGCAGGAAGTGCTCCTGCACCCGGTCGCCGAAGGGAACGAGCTCGCTATTCTCCCCGATCTCCATCTCATCCTTGATCTTGCCCGACGATTTCGGCGGCTGTCCGAGCGCGTGACGAATGAGCGAGACGAGGTCGGTCATCTGGCGCTCGCCGGTGCCGCGAACCGCCGACTTCTCCAGTCGCTGATAGGCCTGCCACAGGGAATCGACGGTGAGATTGAGCGGCGGTTTGCGGATCTCGGCGACGAGCTTCTTGATGTCGGCGAACTTCAGGGTGCCGTAGCGCCGCGAGTAGAAGGCCTCCAGCGCGTCGATCTCGTCGCGGTGGTCGCGCAGCCACGTTTCGAAGGACTTCACCATCCCGCGCGCCCGTTCCTCGGAGGCGGCGTCGTAGTCGGAATGGAGCACCTTGTCATCGCTCAGCTCGTCGATGACCTGGTCCAGCTGCTGGCGGATCTCCAGCAGGCGCTTGCGCAGGCCCGCCTGGAGGAAAGGCTTCGCCGCTTCCTTGCGCATCGCCTTCCCGGCCGCCTCGACCTGCTCGGGGGTCGGATCCTGCTTGGCGGAAAGCCCGTGGTCCTTCCGCGCGCGGGTGGCCTGGGCATCGGGATCGACGGCCTCGGCCAGCTTGCCGACGAGGTCGGAAAGAGAGCGCCCCTTGGCGAGGTCCCGCAGCTCGCCCTTCTGGTCGGCGGTGAGCTGGCGGTTGAGCCGGGTGAGACGTGACGAAAGCGTGGACAGGGCCTCGGAATTCGTCCCGCCCAGCGAAACGTGGTCGAGCAGCTTCTTGAGGCTGACTCCAGGCTGGACGTTGCTCGGACTGGTGTAGCTCTTCTTGCTTTCGCAGACACCCACGGCATCGACGATGATGAAGTGGGTCTTGGCCTTCGCCGAGCCGGTGACGTCGCGCAGCTTGTCGGGCTCGATCACCCGCACGCCGCGTCCCTTCATTTGCTCGAAGAGGCTCGCCGAGCGCACGTCGCGCATGAAGAGCAGGCACTCGATCGCCTTGACGTCGGTCCCGGTGGCAATCTTGTCCACCGTGACGGCGATGCGCGGGTTGAAGGCGGTGCGGAAATGGCTCTCGACCTCCTCCGCCGTGAGGTTGCTGGTCTTTTCCCAGCGGTGGCCCACCTCCTTCTGGCTGCCATCGGGCTGCTTCTCGCAGATCGGCACCTTGGTGAAGCCGGTGCGGTAGGTGATCTTCTCGCAGAAGTCATTTCCCTGACCGAACACCTCGCGGCACACGCGCACGATGTCCTCGGCGTGGGAGTCGGTCTTGGCGAAGACGAGCGTTTTCGGGACTTCCTTGCGGCCGGGAAAGGCGGTGGGGAAGACCTTGTCGCGCAACTCCTCCAGGACGGTCCGGATCTGATCCTCGGCGACCACCGAGCGGTCCAGTTCGTTGCCGCTGTATTCGATGTCCTCCGAGAGCGCCTCGTAGCGCATCGCCCGGGTCTGCTTGTCGCGGATCGGGATGAAAACATGCGGGTCCTTCTCCAGCTTCGAACCGCTCTCCGTGATCCGGGTGCGGATGCGCCAGACGTCGAAGTCCACGTTCACGCCGTCGGTGACCGCCTTGGCGTGGTCGTATTCCATCACCAGGTTCTTCTTGAAGAAGGCGATGGTCTGCTTGGAGGGGGTGGCGGTAAGCCCGACGATGAAGGCATCGAAGTATTCCAGCACCTGCCGCCAGAGGCCGTAGATGCTGCGGTGGCACTCATCGACGATGATGATGTCGAAGTGTTCGATCGGAACCGCCGGGTTGTAGGCCACCGGTTTTGGCTCGGTTTCGAAGCGGTCCTCGGCCTTCTCGAACTGCGACTCCTCCTCGTCGCCCTCGAACTCTTCCTCGCCCTGAAGGATCGAATAGAGTCGCTGAATGGTCGTGATGACGATTTCATCGGAGGGGCGCAGCGTGTTCGATTGCAACCGGTTGACGGTGTGGATGTCACCGAAACGCCGGGGATCATCCGGAGGGACGAAGTTCTCGAACTCCGCCTCGGCCTGCTTGCCGAGATTCTTGCGGTCGACGAGGAAGAGGATCCGCTTGGCGTTGGCGAACTTGAGGAGGCGGTAGCAGAAGTTGACCGCGGTGAAGGTCTTCCCCGATCCCATCGTCATCTGGACCAGCGCCTTCGGTCGACCGAAGGCGAAAGACTCCTCCAGCTTGCCGATGGCCTTTCGCTGAACCTCCCAAAGCGAACCGTCGGGAAGAGGCGGCATGTCCCGCACCATGTTCCGCAACTGGCGGGGACCATCCTTGCAGATCTCGAGCAGGCCCTCGGGCGTGTGGAAATGGAATACGTCGCGGGAGCGGGGATTCTGGTCGAGGAAGCTGGTGAAGTGAATCTCGGTGCCGCTTGCCTGATAGACGAAAGGAAGCGGGCGATGATGGGCATTGAGGTCGTCCGGCAGCCCCTCCGAGTAGCGCCGAGCCTGGCCTTCCGCCGAAGTGAGGGTGAAGCCCGACGGCTTCGCCTCGATGACGCCGATCGCCTCGGCGTCCACGTAGAGCAGGTAGTCCGCCTCGCCGTGCCCAGGCTTAAGCGGAAATTCACGGACCGCGACGCCATGAGCCGCTCCAAGATTCACGGCTGCAACATCCTGAATCGCCCAGCCGGCGGCGACGAGTTTCGCGTCGATGACTTCGCGAGCTTCATCTTCCGGGCCGGGCACAGGCTGAAACTAGTAAACATGCGCTTTCCCCGGCAAGAATGATCGCGCTTACCGCATCGGCCAGAAGAACCCGGTCTTCGTCCACAAGCTCATCTGCCAGGGCACCGTCGAGGAGCGCATCCACCAGCTCCAGCAGAAGAAGAG
>NZ_JBISBU010000104.1:0-7759 GCF_044385805.1 Haloferula sp. A504 | reverse complement strand
AACGTCCGGCACCGACTACTACTGCGCCGGCTCGGATGACCTCACGAGCTGGGCGACCGAGATCGTCCCCACCGACACCGGCGGCAGCCCGTTCCGGACCAACGCCGCCGGCGACCTGACCTTCTCCGTCGACATCTCCGGCCTCGGCTCGAGCTACTTCCTGCGGATCCAGAACTTCGATCCGGTTCCGTGATGGCGCAATTCAGTAAACTTTTGCCGTGAATCCGGAAGCAATTCAGTTTGTCGCGGGCGCCGCCGCCCGCGATAGTCATTCCGCGCCCGACCACAGGGACACAAAAACCTCCGAACCAATGCCATTCATGAAACTGAAGCTCGCCACCTGCCTGCTGCCGCTCCTGTTCGCCGCCACGGCCGACGCCGCCACCTGGTACTCCCAGGGATCCGGGGATCTGTCTCCGAATCAATACTGGCGCTGGAACGCCACCCGCGACGGCGGTGCCGATTTCGTCAATGGTCTGGACGGTCTGATGCCCCCTGCCGAGGGCAACACGGACACCTGGGTGATCCAGGCGCAGCCGGAATGGAACCGGGCGCGCCTCAATCTGACCGACACCACATGGTATGGCGGAACGACCGTGTTTGAAGGCGCCCGGAATCCTGAGCGCCCCGCGATGTTCTTTCTGAACAATGGCGCCACCGCGACCGTTCAGGATGCCATCTTTGACGGCGGAGCCATCAACAGCAATGGCGGCACGATGTATGGCAACACGGCCACGGTGATGGCCAACGGGGTGACGATCGGAATCGAAGGTGGATCGAGCATTGTCGTCGACTTCAACGCGATCGTCGGTGCCGGGCCGATCCGGATTCAGACACTCTTCGATGGGGCGCTGGTTCCTCCTCCCGGCGGTTCGACCGGCACGGTGCAACTGGCCGCCGGCACCGATCTCTCGGGTTACGCCGGGACGATCGTCATGACGGGCAATCAGAAGTTCGCGCTGGGAGGCAACGTGACCACCCCCACGTTCGGCATCGAATCCCAAAGCGCGGGCTCCCAGGCCTACGTCCTGCAGAACAACGTGACCGTCACCTCGGCCGTCTTCGGAACCACCGCGCTCGATCCGGGCACCTATAACGCCACCGACCTGACGAATCTCGGCCTCGGAGATTACTTCACCAACAACGGCGGCACGCTGACCGTCGAGCCGGCGGTGATCGTTCCCCAAAACCTCGTGGCGGTGCCCGGCAACAACCAGGTTACCCTAAACTGGTCGGCCTTCCCCGGGGCGACGGGTTATTCTGTGAAGCGTTCGTTGACAGCCTACGGCCCGTTTACCGACGCCGTGTTCCCAACCGGGCCGGTCACCACCTACACCGATACCACCGCGGTGAATGGCATGACCTACTACTATGCCGTTTCGGCCACCACCACGGCGGGCGAAACCGGCAACTCGCTCGAAGTCCGCGCGCTGCCCAACGTGCCGTTTCCCACCGTCAATCTCGATTTCGGAAACCAGGGCGTTTACACCGGCGAGGGTCCGGCCGGCCCGCGCGGCGGCACGGTCTGGAACGAGTTCAACGCCGGCGGCGGCACGCTTTCGGGCTTGCTCGACTCGGCGGGCAACGGGACGGCGGTTTCCGTCACGGTCTCCAACTTCAATGGCACCTTCGGTTTCGGTGCCGGCAGCACGCAGTTGTGGGCGGACTACAACCTGCTCTCCGACAACCCGAACGACAGCGAGGAACGCACTGCGACCGTGGTGTTCGAAAACCTGGCCGCCAACTCGTGGTATGACCTCTACCTGCTCGGCCTGGGTGGAGCGCCCGACCAGACCGCGAAGTTCACCCTCGCCGCAGCTAATGGCGGCGCCTCGGGGATCACGCGCGGCCCGTTCCCGGCCGGCGAGTTCGGCGCGCCGAACAACTTCATCGTCCTCTCGGGATACACCGACGCCAACGGACGGCTCGAATACGCCGTCGACAACTCCGACTCGCCGGACACCGGGCACAATGCGGTGCAACTGGTCGCGGCGTTCGAGATGGACCTGAGCGTCGAGCGAAACGGCGACAATCTCGACTTCGCGTGGACCAGCAAGAACGGCAAGCAGTACGACCTGGTCAGCGACACCTCCCTCGACACCCCGCCCGCCGACTGGCCGGTCTGGGACGGCCGCGAGGACATGGCCCCGACCGGGGACTTCACCACCATCTTGAACGTCCCCGACGGCGGCGATGCGCGGCGCTTCTTCGTGATGGTCGAGAAGGATCCGCTGCCGGACTACGGCGTCGATCCCTCGCTGGTCGAGCTTTACGGCAGCGGCGTGACCATCACGCTGGTTTTCTCGCAATCGATGCAGCCCGGTGCCGCGACCGACCCGGCCAACTACTCGGTGATGAAGGCCGGCGGCGGCGCGGTCACGATCAGCTCCGTAGCGATCAGTTCGAACGGCAAAACGGTCACCCTGACCGCCGCCGCGCCGCTCGACCTCACCTCGTCCTACACGGTGACGATGAACAACCTGGCCGACCTCGGCGGGCGGCCGCTCGCGCCCGCCACGATGGGCAATTTCGGGACCTGGGACAACAACCCGAACGGCGTCAAGGTGTTCATCCTCGCCGGCCAGTCGAACATGGTCGGCTACGGCGAGACCGAAATCGGCAACGGCGGGATCAACGGCGCCGTCGGCAGCCTGCGCTACCTCGCCGTCAATGACGCCTCCTATCCCGAATACACCTACAGCGGCCTCCTCGTGGACCCCGGCAATCCCGCCACCAGCGCTTGGGCCACCCGCAGCGACGTCAAGGTCTGGTGGGACCGGGCCGAGCCCGGCTACGGCCCGAACGTAATCAAGGGCGACCTCACCGTCGGCTTCGGGGCCCAAGGCAACAAGATCGGGCCCGAGTACGCCTTCGGCCAGGTGCTTGGGGACTACTATGGCGACCCCGACGACAAGGTTCTGCTGATCAAGACCGCATGGGGCGGCAAGAGCCTCAGGGAGCAGTTCCGCCCGCCGAGCGCGGTGGCCGCCCGCGGCGGCACGGTCGGACCCTTCTATACCGGCATGCTCAACCAGGTCCGCGACGTGCTCGAAGACCTCGACACCGAGTTCCCCGCGTGGGCCGGCCTCGGCTACCAGGTCGTCGGCTTCGGCTGGCACCAGGGCTACAACGACCGGATCGACCAAGCCGCCCAGGAGGAGTACGAGGCCAACCTGGTCGATCTCATCAACGACCTGCGCGTCGAGTTCGGCAACCCGTCCCTGCCGATCTCGATCGCCACCACCGGCATGGAACCCGACAACTTCCCGGGCTACAGCCTGGTCGAACTGGCCCAGCTCGCGGTGGGCGACCCCGACGATCATCCCGAGTTCGACGGCACCGTCTTCAGCGTCGACGCCCGCCCGTTCTGGCGCCTGTCCTCGGTGTCGCCCAACGACCAGGGCTTCCACTGGAACTTCAACGCCGAGAGCTACTTCCTCATCGGCAAGGCCATGGGCGAGGGCATGACCGGCTTGCTCGGCGAGTAGTCATTGTGAAGCCTATCAGAATCCACCTTTGGCTGCTTTGCTGGCTCGCCCCGGCGGTCTGGGGACAGGCCACCGACGGCCAGGCTGCGGAGGGCGGGGCGCCAGACTCCGACTCCGCGAACGCCCGCCCGAACATCCTTTTCTGCATCGCCGACGACTGGGGCTACCATTTTCCCGGGGTGGGCGGGAAGATGCCGAAAACCCCGACCTTCGAGCGCATTGCCGCGCAGGGCATGCGGTTCACCAACGCGCACGCGCCGGCGCCGTCGTGCACCCCGACGCGCAACGCGATCCTGACCGGGGCGCACCCGTGGAAGCTGGGGCGCGGCGCCAACCTGTTCAGCCGCTTTCCCGAGGGCTTCGTGACCTATCCGAACCTGCTCGCGGAGAGCGGCTACCACGTCGGCTACAACGGCAAGTGTTTCGGCCCGGGCAAGGTGCCGGCGGGCATGCCGGACCCCGGCGTGAAATCATACGGCTTCCCCCAGAACCCCGGGGCGTTCCAGGCCTTCCTCGAGGACCGCAAGCCCGGCCAGCCGTTCTGTTACTGGTTCGGCGCCCAGGACCCGCACCGCGACTACGACCGGCGCCTGACCCGGGAACTCGGGATCGGGCCGGAGGACGTCGAGGTGCCGCCCACCTTCCCCGATGTCGAGGAGGTGCGCTGGGACATCGCCGACTACTACGCCGAGGTGCAGCGCTTCGACACCCTCACCGGCCGGCACCTCGAAATCCTCGCGGAGCAGGGCCTGCTCGACAACACGCTCATCGTCGTGACCAGCGACCACGGTTGGCCGTTTCCCCGCGGCAAGTGCAACCTCTACGACGCCGGCACCCACGTCCCTTTGGCCGTCATGTGGCCGGGCCGCGTCCAAGCCGGCCAGACGGTCGAGGATTTCGTCAACCTCGCCGACCTCGCCCCGACCTTCCTTGAGGTCGCCGGCCTGCCCCGGCCCGGGCAGATGACGACCCGCAGCCTGCTCGGGGTCCTCGAATCGGTGCCGCGTGCCGGCCTCCGCGACCCCGCGCGCGACCACGTCTTCACCTTCAAGGAACGGCACTGCCCGAGCCAGTGGGACACCATCGGCGGCTACCCGATGCGCGCCATCCACACCAAGGACTACCTCTACATCCTCAACCTCGAACCGGACTGGTGGCCGGTGGGCTGCCGGCTGCCCTCGATCCGCGGCCAGCATTACGCCGACATCGACCCCGGCCCCACCAAGGAGATCTTCGTCAGGAACACGCCGGACATGACCCACCTCGACCCGCCGTTCTCCCTGACCGTCGCCAAACGCCCGGCCGATGAACTCTATCACACGCCCGACGATCCCCACCAGCTCCACAACCTCGCCGGAGACCCGCAATACGCCGGCATCCTGCAACAGCTCAAGTCCCGCCTGATCGATCGCCTCACCGCCGACCAGGACCCCCGCCTGCTCGGCAAGCCCGAGATCTACGAATTCGAACCCTTCCTCCTCCAGCACGATGCCAAACGCTTCGGCGAGCTGAAACGGCAGCGGATGGAGGAGCCGGGCAGGGGAAACAAACCATAGACCCCGGGGGAAGCCGCCTCCCGGAAACCCGGCAACTGGAGATCAGAGACGAACCGCCGGCTCACGAAGCCCGGGGTTTCAACCCCGCGAAACGAGTGCGTTTCCGATGCGCTGCGTCTTGAATGGACGCCGGCGGGGCCGATCAGGGAACCCGCCAGCGACGGAGCCCTTCGATGTGATCGAAGTGCCGGTCGAAGGTCACGAGAACCGCTCCGATCTCCATGCAATGGGCTACAATCCAAAGGTCGTTGGTGGGGATCTTCATCGACTTGCGGCGCAGTTGGTCCTTCACGGCAGCAAAAAGCTCCGCGGTGTCCTCGGTGGTGTGGAGCATTCTCACGGTCGGCTTGGCCAGGAAGGCACCCAACTCCTGACGGTTCTCGTGCTCGCGCGTCCCGCCGGCAAATCCATAAAAAAGCTCGGCGAGAACGAACACCGTCACGTACACCCGCTCGGCTTGTCCCATTACGTCCAGAACGCTTTCACTGCCCCGCCGGTAGGCGGAATAGGCATTGGTATCCAGCAAGACCACCCTGGCCACCCTCAAATCGGACCCTCAAATCGGAGGCCAAGCGGCGCGACATCCCCTACCAAAGCTACATCAGGACCATCCTGGCCGAGCAAATGGACAAGCGGAAAGCTGCGCTTTGCGGGAACATCGGGGGACCGGCGCCGCTGGCGAATTTCCGTAAAATTTTGGCGCGCATCCGGAAGTGAATTGGTTTGGCGGGAGCGGCGGCATTTGCCAGCCTTCCCGATGATATCTCCCCGCCAACCGGCGAATGGAACCATTCAACACCGAAGAAAGTTCAGCCCAAGAAAGGAACTCCCGAATGAAGAACACACTCATCACACTGCTGGCGCTGGGATCGCTCGCCGCCACGGCCAGTTCCGCCACGTATTACAGCCAGGAAACGTCAATCAATCCGACGATGAATTATGTTTGGAACGAGGTCCAAGATGGCGGCCCTTGGCAACAGATCCTCAATCCGCACCCTCCGACTTCGGGCAATACGGACACGTGGGTCGTCCAGTCGCCGGCAGGCTGGGGCAAATCCCGCTTCGATCTCACCGATGCCACCTGGTTTGGCGGCACAACCGTGTTCGAGGGCACCGATAATCCTACCCGACCCGGAATGTTCTTTCAAAACGGCGGCTCCACCGGGACCGCGACCCTGCAGGACGCCGTTTTCGACGGCGGCGCCATCAACAGCAACGGCGCCACCATGAGCGGCAATACCGCGACGATCACGGCGAGCGGGGTGACGATCGGCATCGAGGGCGGAGCAGGCATGACGGTGGATTTCGACGTCTACACCGGGTCCGGTGATACGACGATCGCGACCATTTTCTCCGGGGAGATTCTTGCTGTTCCCGGCATTTGGAATGGCATCGTGACGATGGCCGCCGGCACCGATCTCTCCGGTTACACCGGGACCTTCGTGATGAACGGCAATCAGAAGTTCGCGTTCGGCGGCGACGTGACCACCGCTACCTTCGGCGTTGAAGTTCAATCCACTGGTGTGAACTCCTACGTCCTGCAGAACAACGTGAGCGTCACCTCGGCCAAGTTCGGAGGCACCACGCTCGCTCCGGGCACCTACAACGCCGCCGACCTGACCGGCCTGGGCCTCGGCGCCTATTTCACCGACAACGGCGGCACGCTGACCGTCGCGTCCGGCGCCGTGCCCGAGGACCCGAAGATCACCTCGATCTCGTTGTCCGGCTCTATCGCCACGGTGATCATGAAGGGAACCCCCGGCGTCGACTATTACTGCGCCGGCTCGGACGACCTGACGACCTGGGCGACCGAAATCGTGCCCACCGACACCGGCGGCAGCCCGTTCCAGACCGACGGCGGCGGCGACCTGACCTTCTCCGTCGACATCTCCGGCCTCGGCTCGAGGTACTTCCTGCGGGTCCAGGACGTCGATCCGGTTCCCTGATCCGCCGGCCCTGTCCGCACCGGCACCGCTGTCGAATTTCCGTAAAATTTTGGCGCGCATCCGGAAGTGAATTGGTTTGGCGGGGTGGCAGGCATTTACCAACCTTCTCAACGATACATTCACGCCAAGTGGCGGATGGAACCATTCAACAGCTAAGAACGTACAGCATAAGAAACGAACTACCAAATGAAGAACACCAAATGAAGAACACACTCATCACACTACTTGCGCTGGGATCGCTCGCCGCCACGGCCAATGCGGCTACTTGGTACACGGTGGGAACCAGCGGGGGCACGGTTGTGGACGATGCGAGCACGGATTGGCAATCCTTGCCGGCTGGCGGCGGCAATCCGTCTGCCCTACCCACCTCCGGCGATTTGGACACGTGGGTCGTCCAGGATAGTCTTCGTGCCGGGTTCGCCAACACGACATGGAATGGCGGAACGACCCAGGTGGACGGAGGAACCAACTATCCCTGGCTCGGCTTGATCTATCTCGCCGGTATCAACGTGACGTTCCAAGACGTTGTCCTCAACGGCGGGGGAATCAATTCGAATGGCCATACAATCACCGGCAATACGCTCACGGTGAGCGCGACGAATGGTGGCTATTTCGGCACGGAAGGCGGGGGCACCACGACGCTGGACTTCGACGCAATCACCGGCTCCGGAACATTGACCTCGATCGGCATCTTCGACCGGCGCCTTGACCCGGGCTCCGGCGGCGGTGCGGCGATCGCCGCCGGGACCGATCTTTCCGGCTTCACCGG
>NZ_JBISBU010000103.1:0-8590 GCF_044385805.1 Haloferula sp. A504 | reverse complement strand
CAGATTTTAAGAGTCCAGAAAATCTGCGTAATCCGTTCAATCCCCTAAATCCGCGGTATTCGGCACGATTCAGCCTTGGCAGATAATCACTCGTCCGTAAGGCGGCCTACACTAGCAGCACCAGATCCTCCTTCACCTGTCCGCCGACCTGTCCGCCGAAGCCTTGGCGAAGGAGGATTCGCGGTTTTCTCACTCCGGGGCCAACCAAAACCGGCCGCCTGCCGTTTGCCTCGTGACACGGCCCGCAAAAGCAGGCCGTATCGGCGCAGCGAGATGAGTCAGCACGAACCCCGTCCCCGCCGCCGCCGACGTTCCTCACCACCGTCCGCCGACCCGCGGGAGGAAACCGCCCAACCGCCGCGACAGGTGGCGCCGACCAAGGCGGAGACCGCTCTCCTGCCCCCCTTCGAGGGACTTTCCCAGTCCCACATCCACGTGCCGTCGACCCGGGCCGAGCGCCAGCAGGCGGTGGACGAAATCATTGCCGCCGGGATCGCCGGATTCGACACCGAGGCCAAGCCGACCTTCCGGGCCGGACAGAAGAGCGACGGGCCCCACGTCGCCCAGTTCGCCCTCACCGACAAGGCCTTCATCTTCCAGCTCCACCGCAAGGAGTGCGAGAAGGCCACCGCCACGCTCATCGCCTCGAAGCAGGTGCTCAAGGTCGGCTTCGGCTTGAAGAACGACCACAGCCAGATCCGCCGCCGCCTCGGGATCCCGCTGCATCCCGTCCTCGATCTCGACCAGGTCTTCCGCAAGCTCGGCTACCCGCGGCAGATCGGCGTCCGCGCCGCCGTGGGGGCCCTGCTCCAGCGCCACTTCCGGAAGTCGAAATCCATCACCACCAGCAACTGGGCCGCCCGCGAACTGCGTCCCAAACAACTCCTCTACGCCGCCAACGACGCCTTCGCCGCCCTCAAGATCATGGAGGTGCTGCAGGAGAAGGGGATGCTCGAAGACTGATCGCCCCGAGTTGGCAAACGGACGAAGGATCGGGAGGTCGAAGGTCGGAAGGTCAAAGGTCAATAGTCCCTTTGCTCGAGCGTTCTCGCACGGACGCAGCGGGTCGACTGCTCGGACCTTCGACCTTTCGACCGAAACCGCTGCCAAAGAAGCGCCATTTCTCCTAGCCCTGCCCGCCCGCCATGGCTCGCACGGCAGGGGGCTCTCCGACCCGGTCATTGCCACCGCGCGCGCATCGGCTATACGTCGGGCAAGCGTGTTCCGGAAAATCATCCTCACCACGGTCTTCGCCGCCCTGGCCTACGGCTTTTGGGCCAGTCCGAATTTCAAGGAGATCGCCGCCGGGGTCGCGATCTTTCTCTTCGGCATGCTGGCCCTCGAGGAAGGCTTCCGCGCGTTCACCGGCGGCGTGCTCGAGCGCCTGCTCCGCCGCACCACCGACAAGCTGTGGAAGAGCCTGAGCTTCGGCGTGATCTCGACCACCCTCATGCAGTCGAGCTCGCTGGTCTCGGTCATCACCATCTCCTTTCTGTCCGCCGGACTCATCACCCTGACCGCCGGCATCGGCATCATCTTCGGCGCCAATCTCGGCACCACCACCGGCGCCTGGCTGGTCGCCGGCTTCGGCCTCAAGGTGAACATCGCCGCCTACGCCATGCCGATGCTCGTCTTCGGCACCATCCTGATCTTCCAGAAGGCCCGCAGCACCAAGGGCTTCGGCTACATCCTCGCCGGCCTCGGATTCCTCTTCCTCGGCATCCACTACATGAAGGAGGGCTTCGAGGCCTACCGGCACAGCCTCGACCTCACCCGCTTCGCCGTCGGCGGCTACCCCGGCCTCTTTCTCTTCGCCCTCATCGGGCTGGTCGCCACGGTCGTGATGCAGTCCAGCCACGCCACCCTGGTCCTCATCATCACCGCCCTCGCCGCCCAACAGATCACCTACGAGAACGCCCTCGCCCTGGCCATCGGCGCCAACGTCGGCACCACCATCACCGCCATCATCGGCGCCCTCGGGTCGAACGTGAACGGCCGCCGCCTCGCCGGCGCCCACCTCGTCTTCAACCTCGTCACCGGCCTCGTCGCCATCGGTCTGATCCACCAGCTCACCGCGGCGGTCGATGCCACCAGCGCCTGGCTCGGCATCGCCGACGACGACCACACGCTCAAGCTCGCGGTCTTCCACACCCTCTTCAACGCCCTCGGCATCGTCCTCATGCTGCCCCTCCTCAAGCCCATGGTCTGGAGCCTGGAACAGTGCATCAAACCCAGGGCCCGCACCGCCGCCCAGCCGCGCTATCTCCACACCTCCGCGACCGAGCTGCCCGACACCGCCATCGAGGCCGTCCGCCTGGAAACCCTGCACCTCTACGACAACGCCTCGGACATCATCGCCCGCGCCCTCGGCCTGCGCCTCGACGACATCCTCTCCGGCAAGCCGATCGACGAGGTGGTCGACGTCCCGGCCGGCACGGGCCACTTCGACATCGACGAGGCCTACCGCGAGAACGTCAAGGGACTCTTCGCCGGGATCGTCGAATTCATCAGCCGCGCCCAGGCCGACATGACCCCCGAGCAGCACGACGAACTTTTCGCCCTGCGCGCCGCCGGCCGCGACATCGTCGAGGCGATCAAGGACACCAAGCACCTCCGGAAGAACCTTTCCCGCTTCCTCGTCAGCGACGACGCCGTGATCCGCGGGGAATACGCCGGCATCCGCCGCAACCTCGCCACCGTGCTGCGCTCGCTCGACGAGGTCCGCGACCGGGGACACGACTCGGCGGCCATCCTCTCGCTCGATTTGCTCAAGGCCCGCTTGAAACAATACGACCGCGAGCTCGGCCAGCGCCTGAACGACCTGATCCAGCAGCGGAAGGTCAGCGGGCCGGTGACGATTTCGTTGATGAACGACAGCGGTTACGCCTACCAGGTCACCAAGAATCTGGTAAAGATGGGGGCCATCCTCTTCTCCACCGCCGACCACGGGCTGCGTGAAGCCGAGCGCAGCATTTCGCTCGACGAGAGCGAGATGGCCGAAGCCCTGGGAACCCTGCCGGAAACTCCAACCACCTCCTCCCATGAACCTGACTAAGCTCGCGAACAAGACGAGGGACTTCCTCAGTTTCGCGGAGCGCAAGCGCAAGGAGAAGAAGAAGTTCCTCAAGCACGTGCTCAAGAAACTGAAGAAGCACGAGAAATCGTTGCTCAAGGAACTCAAGGAGACCAGTGACGCCGACCGGCGCGCCGGTCTTGAAAGCGAGATCGCCCTCGTCCACGCCCAGCGCAAGAAGGGCGTCGCCAGGCTCCAGGAACTCAAGAAGCCCTCCAAGTCCGCGAAGAAGGCGTGAGGGCGGTCGCCGCGGCATCCTGCCCTCCACCCGCGTGGCCGTGATCGCCACCAGGCCCATGCCGGCCGGGGGACAAAGGGGCTGAGGGGTCCGGGGCCAGGCGAAGCATTGGATTGATGGGTCAGGCCTCGACTGTTCCGTTTCCCCTCGCTTGGCCCCCGCCCCCCCCCAAGCCCGAACCGCCGCGATTTCGGGAAAGCGATCTCCTTTCGCACCAGTCTCCCTGCCGCAGGTGGATCACCCGGAACTTGGCAGGCGTCCCTCTTCCGGCCGACCGGCCCGCAGGCTCGCCGCGACGATGCCGAGGACCCCTGCAAGGAACAGCGATCCGCCGGCAAACCCGATCAGCAGGATCGCCCCCTGGATCTGGTCCGCCAGCACCGCCGGCGTTCCCTTGCCCGAAAGCACCCCGGTGAGCGGTCCGAAGGCCACCGACATCGCCAGCGCCCCGATCGCCGCCCGGGCCATCTGGGCATTGACGTTGCCGAAGCTCTTCACGCCCCACGAAAACTCATGCGCCGGAACCTCTCCCGCCGGGCCCGGGCCGATCGTCCCCACCACGATCTCCAGCAGGAAGGTCGAGAAAATCCGCCCGTCCCGCCAGAACAGCACCAGCCCCGCCACCATCAGCAACACACCGACTACCGGCATCCAACGGTTCTTCATGATCCCAAACGTGAGAAGCCCCCCGGCCCGGCACAAGCGAAGACTCGGCATCCGCGAAAGCCCGTGCCGGCCGGGGGACGAAGGGGCTGAGGGGTCCGGGGCCAGGCGAAGCGCGAGTCACCCGCGCACCTCATCGGCTCTTCCACCGCACCTCGCTTGGCCCCGGCCCCCTCAATCCCCGGCCCCCAAAGCCCGAACCGCCTCACCGGACTGCCCCGCTATCCCGCCAAAACCGCTCTCCTCCCACCTCTTCCTTGGCTTCCCGCCACCCACCGTTCAACCTCGCCACCGATGGCGGCGAAGAAGCTCACCCCGATGATGGCGCAGTACCAGCAGATGCGCCGCTCGCTGCCCGACGACGTCCTCTTGCTCTTCCGCCTCGGCGACTTTTACGAGATGTTCTTCGAGGACGCCAACGTTGCCGCGCCCCTGCTCAACGTCGCCCTCACCCGCCGCAACTCCATCCCGATGTGCGGCGTGCCCTACCACGCCGCCGACAACTACATCGCCAAGCTGGTCAAGGCCGGCAAGCGCGTCGCCATCGCCGAGCAGACCACCGAGCCGCAGCCCGGGAAAATCGTCGAGCGCGAGATCACGCGCATCATTTCCGCCGGCTCGGTCATCGAGCACGCGCTCCTCGACGACTCCCGCCCGAACTTCCTCGCCGCCGTCTTCCAGCACGGGAAGAAACACGGCCTCGCCTGCGTCGACCACACCACCGGCGAGTTCACCGTCGCCGAGTTCCCCGCCCGCGCCGCGCTCGACGACGAGCTCGCCCGCCTCACGCCGAGCGAGCTGCTCGTCTCCGACGAACAACTCGAGCCCTTCGGCGCCCTGCCCGCCTCGCAGGCCTACGACGCCTTCGCCTTCCTCCCCGATCCCGCCGGGCAGCTCCTCAAGGACCACTTCGGCGTCCACTCGCTCGACGGCTACGGCTGCGCCGACATGGACGCCGCCGTCGGCGCCGCCGGGGCCGTCCTCCACTACCTCATCCACCAGCTCCGCCGCCCCTGCGAGCACCTGCGCTCGCTCAAGGTCCGCGAGGACGAGGGCATCGTCCTCATCGACGCCGCCTCACAGGCCAACCTCGACCTCGTCGACTCCCGTTCCGGGCGAAAGCACACGCTGTTAGGCGTCCTCGACCGCACCCGCACCCCGATGGGCGCCCGGCTTTTGCGCGACTGGATCCTCCACCCCCTGCGCGACCTTGAAGCCCTCACCGCCCGCCAGGACTTCATCGCCGCCCTCCTCGCCGAGCCCTTCCTCCTCACCAAGATCCGCGAGTCCCTGCAGGGCATCCGCGACGTCGAACGCACCACTGCTCGGTTGAGCCAAGGCGCCGGCAACGCCCGCGACCTCCAGGCCCTCGCCACCTCCCTCGACCACATCCCCGCCCTCAAGGAAGACCTCGCGAGCCTCCCGGGGAGAGAAGGGGTCAGGGGTCAGGGGTCAGGGGCCAGTAACTCTACAGACGGACCGCGAGCTTCAGCTCGCCCGACAACCCCAGCCACCCAACCCCAGTCTTCCACTTCTCACTTCTCACTCGGCACTCGGCACTCCGACCACCTCCACGACTTCACCGACCTCACCCAACACCTCACCGTCTCTCTCTCCGACGAACCACCCGCCACCCTCAAGGACGGCGGCCTCATCGCCGACGGCCACAGCGCCGAGCTCGACGAACTCCGCTCCGCCAGCCGCGACGGCAAACAGTGGATCGCCCGGCTCCAGGACGACGAGCGCAAGCGCACCGGCGTCGATTCCCTCAAAGTCAAATTCAACAACGTCTTCGGCTACTTCATCGAGATCTCCGCCGCCAAGCTTGCCACCGCGACCTTGCCCGACGACTACACGCGCAAGCAGACCATGGCCAATGCCGAGCGCTTCATCACCCCCGCGCTCAAGGAGATGGAGAGCAAGGTCCTCGGCGCCGAGGAGCGCGCCAAGAAACTCGAATACGAACTCTTCCTCGAGCTCAGGAAGGAAGTCTGCCAGCACCTCGACGCCCTCCAGCAGACCGCCGCCGCCATCGCCGAGATCGACGTCCTCGCCGGCCTCGCCGACACCGCCCAGACCCACCGCCACTGCCGTCCGCGGCTCGAAGAAAGCCGCTACCTCGAAATCACCAACGGCCGCCACCCCGTGTTGGAGCAGACCTTGGTGGAAGAGAAGTTTGTGCCCAACGATACCCTTTTTGTGCCGCCATCCGAGGGGTCAGGGGTCGGGTGTCAGGGGTCAGAAATGGAGAGAGCGGGTTTGCAACCCGCCCCACAACCCCAGAACGGACCGCGAGCTTCAGCTCGCCCCGGAGCCCCGGCCACCCAACCTCAGTCTTCCACAGACCCCCGACCCCTGACCCCTGACCCCTCAAACCCCGCCACCTCAAGCGCCCCGCCCGACCCCAACGGCGACTACAGCCTCGTCCAAATCCTCACCGGCCCCAACATGGCGGGCAAATCCACCTACATCCGCCAGGTCGCCCTCATCACCCTCATGGCCCAGATCGGCGCCTACGTCCCCGCCGAGAGCGCCACCATCGGCCTGTGCGACCGCATCTTCTGCCGCGTCGGTGCCAGCGACGACCTCTCGCGCGGCCAGTCCACCTTCATGGTCGAGATGAACGAGACCGCGCTCATCCTCAACCACGCCACCGACCGCAGCCTCGTCATCCTCGACGAGATCGGTCGCGGCACCGCCACCTTCGACGGCCTCTCCATCGCCTGGGCCGTGGCCGAGCATCTTCATGATGAAACCCAGTGCCGCACCCTGTTTGCCACGCACTACCACGAACTCACCGACCTCGCCGAGACCCGCCCCGCCGTCGCCAACTACAACGTCGCCGTCCGCGAGTGGAACGACGAAATCATCTTCCTGCGCAAGATCGTCGAAGGCGCCGCCGACAAGTCCTACGGCATCCAGGTCGCCCGCCTCGCCGGCTTACCAAAACCCATCATCGACCGCGCCAAGGACATCCTGAGCCACCTCGAGATGCACAGCGCCAAGCCCGACGCCAAGAAGCGCGGGCCGAAGGCGAAGAACACCCGCCCCAAGGACATGCCCGAGCCCAATCCCCCCCAGCTGGATCTGTTCGATTAGCGAGCGTAGCTGCGGCATCCTGCCCCGCAATTGCGGGGCCGTTTCCGGACCATCCTGGTCCGGCCCAAACCGCATTGTTCCATCTCCCCGGCGCGCTCCACCGTCTTGAGAATGGAAATCCGCTCGTTAATTCGCCAAGTTCAGCCTAACTTGACGTGCGATGCCGAAAACCGAGGTCCACAAGAAGGTCGCTCAGCAGATGAGCGAAGCGAGGAGCCGTTCCTCCTCCCAAGTGATGTCGCGGGCGCAATTCGTGGCGCAGACCCCGGTGGAGTTGCGAGTCTCTTCCAAGGCCGAACGCGCCCCGAAATCTCGGCAGTCGAGCGGAAGGCGATAGCCGCATCCAGACCTCCTGGCCCCAACCTCTTTCCAATGTCAGTTAAGATGTCAGGCATTCAGTTGTTGACAGCGGCACTATTTTTTTCGTAGATCCTTCTCAAGTCCATGAAATCCAACGCTGAAACGGACATCGACCCGGTCGAAAAGGCGGGGCTGCCCACGGGGGCCTATCCGGGCGGATTCCGGCTCGGAAAGGGCTCCATGGGCTCGGGACGACGACGCATCCTCGGGCCCGAAGGCCGCTCCAACGCCTACCATGTCATGAGCCGCACCGCCGGCGGCGACATGCTCTTCGGCGAGGTCGAGAAGGAGGCGTTCGGCCGCGTGATGCGACGCCTCGAACGCTTCGCCGGCGTCGAAATCCTCACCTACGCCGTCATGGGCAACCACTTCCACCTGCTCGTCCGCGTGCCGGACCGCGAGAAATTCCTCCGCCGCTTCGAAGGAGACGGCGGCGAGGAACTCCTCCTCGAACACCTGAAGCTGCTCTACTCCAAACCCTTCATCACTTCGCTCCGCGCGGAATTGGCCGAGCTCCGCAAGAAGGGCATGCACCAGCCCGCCGAAGACCTCCTCGAACGCTTCCGCAAGCGCTTCTGCAACCTGGAGATCTTCGTCAAGGAACTCAAGGAGCGCTTCAGCCGCTGGTTCAACAAACACCACGGCCGCAAGGGCACGCTGTGGATGGACCGCTACAAGAGCGTGCTCGTCGAGGACGGCGAGGCGCTGCGCACGATGGCCGCTTACATCGACCTCAATCCGGTGCGCGCCGGACTTTGCCAGGACCCGAAGGACTACCGCTGGTGTGGCTACGCCGAGGCGGTGGCGGGAAGCAAGCGGGCGCGTCGCGGGCTGTGCCGGGTGCTGGCTCGGCCGCTGGATTCGTGGGAGGAGCAGCCGACGAAGAGCGATCTGACCGCCGGGGAATGGTATCGCTGCTGGCTCTTCGGCGAGGGACTGGCAGTGCCGGATGAGTCGGGACGGTCGAATCGGCGTGGGATGTGCCTGGAGGAGGTGAGGAAGGTGCGGGAAAGCGGCGGCAAGCTCACTCGAGGCCAGCTTCTGCGCTGTCGGGTGAGGTATTTCAGTGATGGGGTGGCGATCGGATCGCAAGCGTTCGTGGAGGAGGTGTTCGCCAAACGGAGGGAATGTTTCGGGGCCAAGAGGAAGAACGGCGC
>NZ_JBISBU010000102.1:0-9517 GCF_044385805.1 Haloferula sp. A504 | reverse complement strand
CGGCGAGGTGTTGTTCCTGAGCGGTCGTGCGGTGTTCGTGCGCTCGCAGGCCGGATTCGACGGCTACACCATGCCCCGGCCTTGGTCGCCGTGAGGGCGTTGCCCGCGCCATTCTCATGACCGCACTGCTGGCGGTTAGATCCTCGAATGCCGCCCGATCCGGCTTCACGCGATCGCGTAGTGACATTTTTTGTTTAGATATCTAAGATATAAGGTGTGTTTGGTTAACAAGCCTTTCCGAAATTTCATCCCCAAGCCTTTTCCAACCGCTGCCAACACCCACCGACGCCTCACCTCCCACTGGAGGTCGGGCGCCTGAAAGCTCCCCTGAAAACCGCCAACCCCTGCACCACCATGAACCAGCCCGTTCCCACTGGTTCCCCCCTTGCGCAACGCGCAAACCGTTCCCCCAAGACTTCGATCGCCCTGCTCGGCTTCACGCTTGCATTGCTTGCGTCCGGGCACGCCCACAACCTCGACACCCGTGCGACCGGCATTGCGTTCGCCCAGGACTACCTGGAGCAAATGAGCGCCCGCGGATCGGCGAATGAGCCACTGATCCAGGAGAACGACGAATTCTGGATGCTGCTCAAGACGACGCCCGGGCCCGGCACGACGACCGGCGTGGGCGGCTACCAGACATTCTACGTGCCGGATGGAATGCAGGTGGTCGATGTCGCCTACGTGCTTCCGGATCCCACCGACCCCCGCGGCTTCCGCGCGATCCCGATGAAGGGCCAGTCGCCGATCGCGATCGGGACCGGATCGATCTCGCCCAAGACCACGCCGGAACTCACCGGGTGGTCGCTCCCGGGCGTCAATGGACTCGGGGTGAGGCACGATCCGGTGACCGCCGACGGTCACGACCGCGGCACGCTGGCCGGCGTCTATGCCGACACCGGCATCTTCTTCTCGACCGATCCGCGCACGGCTTGGAACAGCTACGGCGCGGCGATCTCCGGGGGCACGTCGCCGATGACCAACAACTCGGGCGACGACGTCGGGGAATACTTCGCCGACAACGTCGACGATTCCGAGATCAACGGGGTGTTCGGGACGATGACGCTGTGGGATTCGTATCAACTTCGCGCCTACGGACGGAAGGACGTCTCGCCGATCATCGATCCCGAGGACGGTCGCGGCAATGCCCCCTGGGGCCTGGCCAACGCCGTGGCCGGTCCGCAGTCGGGCTACGCCTGGGAATTCGACTACGAGACCTATCAGTCGACCGCCGGCAGCACGGCCGACAGGATGCGGTCGGCGATCCGGGTCGGCCCGTGGCAGCGGATCAAGTATCCCGGCAGCCAGATTTCCTCGGACCAGCCGGGGCTGAACAGCGACACCCTCGGGTATGCCGGCATCGATGCCAGCCTGATGGGGGCCGACCCGAGCGCGCTGCCCGAGGGCATCACCGCGGTGCGCTTCGCGATCGGCCAGCTCGAACTGGGCCGCCCGGAATACTCGGCGGTGAAGGTGAAGATCTACCAACTCACCGGCAATGCCGACGACTGCTTCCCGATGTATGCCGATGCCTTCGGCGGCGACGCCGGCGGCACGGATGGAGGAAAGGACCACATCTGGCGCTACTTCGATCCGACGGTGGTCAAGCTCGACGCCTGCGTGGGTGTCCAGAAGGTCGCTTCCAAGAAGCTGGTGGCGCCGGGCGAGATCTTCCATTTCGACCTGACATTCATCAACAACGGCCTGACGACCCTGCCGAACGTCACGCTCACCGACGCCCTGCCCAGCGGACTGCAATTCGTCAGTTCGGTGCCCTCGCCCTCCTCGGTGAGCGGTTCGGAGTATGTCTGGAAGCTGGGCGGCGTGACGCCGGGCTCGGTCGAAACGGTGCGCCTGTACGTGAAGGCGACCGGCACCGGCACGCTTTACAACACCGTCGTCGCCCGCTCCGGCACGACCGTGGTGGGCGTCGCCACCGACTCGGTGGAAGTCGGCACCCGGGCGATCCTGATCAAGAGCAAGTCGGTGACCCCGACCGTCGCCGCACCGGGCGACACGGTCGAGTACACCATGCTTATCGAGAACCTCGGAACCGGGCCGAGCGGCACGCCGATGGTCATCCGCGACTTCCTGCCGCCGGGATTCAGCTACGCCAGCTTTGTGTCGGCGACGCTCAACGGTGCGAGCATTTCCAGCCCGACGATCACCGTCGATGCCTCCAATCCGGCCGAGCCGGCCTTCACCATCGAGCAGGGCATCCAGCGCGACCGGTCGCTGGTGATCCGGTTCAACGCGCTCATCGGTCCCGATGTCGCGCCGGGCACCTATTACAACCAGTATCAGGTTCAGTACGAGCGCAAGGTCCTGCCTCCCATCCCCGAGGCGCCGGTCGAGGTCGGGGGCGGCCGGATCGGCGACACCGTGTTCGTCGACTGGAACGGCAACGGCACGCAGGATCCCGGAGAGCCGGGGCTCGATGGAGTCGCGGTGCAGCTGCAGCTCGATGCCGACAACAACGGCTCGTTCGAGACCTCGCTCGGCAGCCAGGTCACCGATGCCGAAGGCGGATACATCTTTTCGGGGCTCAACGAAGGCGCGTACCGCGTGGTCGTGCCCTCGCCCGGCAGCGGTGGCGTGCCTGCGGGCTACACGTTGACAGCGGATCCCGACGGCGGTGTACTTTCGGCGACTTACAATGTCACGCTGGCGCTGAGCGAGGAGTTCCTCGACGCCGACTTCGGCTACCAGCCGGGAGGCTCGGGAACGATCGGCGACCAGGTCTTCGAGGACCTGAACAAGAACGGCGTGCCCGACGCCGGCGAGCCGGGCATCGCGAACGTCACCGTCGAGCTGTATGTCGATGTCAATGGCAACGGCTTGATCGATGCCGGCGATTTCGTGCTGGCGAGCACCACCACCGACGGGTCCGGAACCTACGGCTTCACCGGCCTGGCGACCGACCGGGACTACCTGGTCGTGGTCGATTCCTACGATGCCGACATCGCGTCCTACTTCACCGGGCTCTACGGGGCCTCGGCGAACGAGTTGACCTCCACCAATCCGCACCTCGTGGCGTCCGGTTTCAGCAGCGTCACCACCGCCGACTTCGGCTTCTGGCGCGCGGTGCCCGCGGAGATCGGCGACCAGGTGTTCGTCGACAACAACCTCGACGGCCTCTACGACGCCGGCGACGCGCCGCTCGGCGGGATCCCGGTGAACCTCTTCGCCGCCGACGGCGTGACCCTGGTGGCCACGACCGCCACCGACGTGCTCGGGCAGTATCTCTTCGATGATGTCGCCTCGGGCACCTACGTGGTGAAGGTTGATACGACCGACCCGGACATCCCGGGCGGCTATTCCGCCTCGGTGCTTTCGGTCAATCCGACGGTGGCCGCCGGCGACTCTTTCCTCGACGCCGATTTCCCGTTCGTCTCGGTCTTCAACAAGGAAGTGGACAAGGCCTCGGCGCTGCCGGGCGAGCTGTTGAACTACACGCTCTATCCCTACTGGCCCGGCCCGAGCCTGCTCGGCGGGGCGACGGTCACCGACGCGGTGCCCGCCGGCACGAGCTTCGTTTCCGCCACCCAGGGGGGCGGCACCGGCGGCCTCACCGGTTCGGCCGCAATTCCCGGAAGCGTGGCGGGTGTCGCGGGCAGTTCGGGCTCCCTGACGTTGACCTCGGTCGCCGACAACGAGATCTGGAGCGACAAGCCGGATGACAATTACGGGACGCTGAAGGAGATGTGGATCGAGCGGACGAACTCCTACCTGAACCGACTTCTCCTCCGCTTCGACCTGTCTTCGATTCCCGCGGAAGCGACGATCGATTCGGCGGTGATGACGCTCGAGCAGAAGAGTGGCGCGCGCGAAAACGACAACCCGGCCATCGCCGCACACCGCCTGACGCAGCCCTGGACCGAGTTGGGGTCTTCGTGGAACAGCCGCAGCGCGGGAACTCCGTGGACCAATCCCGGTGGGGACGGGGACTACGACCCGGTCGCGACCTGGACCACCAACGTGACCTCGGACGATCCCTACGACTGGACGCTCACGCCGCTGGTTCAGGGCTGGGTGAACGGCGCTTATCCGAACTACGGGGTGATCATGCGCCTGCCCGACCAGGCCACCGACGTCGAGCACGAGTTCTACACCCGTGAGGAGGGCACCGAGTCGAGGCGTCCGAAGCTGGCGGTCAGCTACACGGTGGATCCGGTGATCGCCACCACCACCGCCATCGCCGCGGCTCCGGCCAGCGTGATCGATGCGGGCTCCGGCTCGAACGTCACCGTGACGATGACGGTGACCGCCGCCGGGGCGGTGAGCGACATCACGCCCACCGCGCTGACGGTGAACACGGGCGTGAACGGCGCCACTGCGACGCTCGTGTCCGGCCCGACCGGCTCGCCTGCGAGCATCGGCTCGGGTGGTGGATCGGCCCAGTTCACCTGGGTCTACAACGTGACCGCCGGGTCGGTGGAAGACCAGGTGACCTTCACGGGCGCCGCCAACAGCCCCGGGGCGACCTTTGCCGCGGCGACCTCGAACGGCGTGGTCGTGGACCAGGCCTCCGCCGGCGACACGGTGACGTGGAATCTCGGAAGCAACACGCCGGCCATTGACGGCAGTCAGGCCGGCATTTCGACGGTCTCCTACGTGGCCTCCTCGACGACGTCGGTCCGCCCCGGGACCACCCTGACCCCGGCCAAGCCGGCGGGCACGATTGAGAATGACGTGATGATCGCGTCGATCGCCTTCGACAAGGGTTCGGACCGGACGATCACGGTGCCCGCGGGCTGGAACCTGATCCGCCGGACCGACAGCGGCAACGAGCTTGGCCTGGCGACGTATTACAAGATCGCCGGCGCCTCGGAGCCTGCCAACTACACGTTCAGCATGGATGCGGACGAGAAGTGGAGCATCGGCATCAGTTCCTACCGGAACGTGAACACCGCCGCACCGATCAATGCCGAGGCGGGGCAGACCAACTCCAACAGCAGCACGGTGACCGCGCCCTCGATCACCACGAGCGTGGACAATGCGATGCTGGTCGGCGTGTTCGCCACCAGTGAAGGGGCAAGCGGTGGAGCCACCTTCAACAGCTACTCGGATTCGCTGGCCGAAATCTACGACGTCAACACGCAGGATGGCGGGGGCAACGAGGCCGGCTTGGGTTCCGCCTACGCCACCTTCCCGTCGCCCGGGGCCACCGGAATCCGCACCGCCACCGCGGTGAGTGCCGGTGACAACATCGGCCACCTGCTGGCCCTGACGCCGGTTGGCGGCGTCGATACCACCACCGAGATGTCCATCCTTCCGGCGTTGGTGACCGATGGCGGGTCGGGCGTGAACGTGAACGTGAGCATGACCGTGACGGCCGCCGATGCGGTGAGTGGAATCACGCCGGGCACCCTTTCGGTGAACGGCACCCACGGTGCCGGGGCGACGCTGGTTTCCGGTCCCACCGGCTCCCCGGCCGACATCGGCGCGGGAGGTGGATCGGCCACCTTCACCTGGGTTTACAATGTCACGGCGGGTTCTCTGCCCGGTGAGGTGGTCTTCACCGGAGCGGCGAGCGGCAACGAGGCCTCCTTCGATGCCGCCAGCTCCAACGGGGTGATCGTGACCCAGCCGCTTGGCATGACGGTGCAGATCGACAGCCCGGACCCCGGCGTCTCCTTCATCGAGAACGTCGCGCAGTTCTACAACGGTCCGGCCTTCCTGGCCCAGGACGACGCGGTCACCGGGCTCGGCGGCTCCATCGGCGACTTCGTCTGGGCCGACCTGAATGGCGACGGCACGCAGGATCCCGGCGAACCGGGAATCGGCGGCGTCAGCGTGAATCTCTACGCCGCCGACGGTGTCACGCTGGTCGGCTCGGCGGTGACCGACTCCTCCGGCGCGTATCATCTCTACGGCCTCGCCGCCGGCGATTACGTGGTGCGCTGCGACGCCGCCACGGTGCCCGCGGGGTATTTCGGCACCACGCCGGTTTCGTTGGCAATCACCCTCGCGAGCGGCGAGCAGTACGAGGACGCCGACTTCGGTCTCGACACCCTGCCGCCCGGCAGCGGGAGCATCGGTGACTACGTCTGGATCGATGCCAACAACGACGGCGTTCAGGATCCGGGCGAGCTGCCGCTCGAAGGCGTCGGGGTGACCCTTGAACGACTGATCAACGGCAACTGGACAGTGATCGGAACCGACACCACCGGCTCGGATGGCCTCTACGGCTTCACCGGCCTTTCGGCGGCGGATTATCGCGTGACGGTCGACTCCGCGAGCCAGATCGCCAGTCCCTACGCACAGGGCGCCTTCGCCCTCGGCGAGGTCACCGCTCCCACCCATGACGCCGACGGCATCGGCACGCCCCATGAGTCGCTGGTCACCCTGGCGACCGACACCACGGTCATCGACACCGCTGACTTCGGTTACAACTGGACCGGCAGCATCGGCGACCTGGTGTGGTGGGACTTCAACAGCAACGGCCTGCAGGATGAGGCCCCGCTGGTGGGAGTGCAGGGCGCCCGGGTGCAGGTCTATTTCGACGCCGACTTCGACGGCATCCTCGACCGGGTCGCCGGCGACTATCAGATCGCCCAGACGGCCACCGATTCGGCCGGCCAATACCGGATCGAGGGTCTGCCTCCCGGGAATTATTTCGTCGACGTCTACGAGGACAGCATCACGACCGACGGCAACCGCGACACCGTGCCGACCACCGAGGAGATCGTGCCGGTCAACCTCGTGCTCGGCTCGATGGACCGGGACGACGCCGATTTCGGCTACTTCGAGGGCGCCCGTGTGGAAGCCACCGTGTTCTGGGACGCCAACCAGGATGCGATCCTCGAAGCGCACGAGGCCTTGCTGCCGGGCATCACCGTCACCGTCGCCGGCACCGACACGCTCGGCAATCCGGTGACACAGTCCGCGGTCACCGATGCCGACGGCCACGTGATGTTCATCGTTCCGGAGGGCGATTACACGATCGGCTACGACACCGGCGAGGTTGTCACCAACTATCCCGCGCTCAGCACCGCGACCACGCCCACGGCTTTCGAGTTCGCGGCGGAACCCGGCGAGGATGGCATCCGCTTCTTCTATTTCGGCGTCGATAACTCCGGTGCCATCGGCGACACCGTGTTTGCCGACCAGGATGCCGACGGTTCCCGCCAACCGGGCGAACCCGGGCTCGCGGGGGTGACGGTGAACCTTTATCTCGATGCCGACGGCGATGGCACGATCGACCTCGCCGGCGGGGACCTCCTGCTTGAAACGACCGTCACGGACGATGCCGGCTTCTATCAGTTCACCGGCCTGGCCGACACGTCCGGCGCGGCGGAATACCTGGTCGAGGCGTTCGCCGCGACGTTGCCCGCCGGCTACCAGACCGTCCCGAGTGCCTATCCCGCCGGGGCCGATCCCCTCACCAGCACCTATGCGACCGTTCTCGCGGGTGGCGAGACGATCGATCTTGTCGATTTCGGGTATCCGCCGGTGCCGGCCGTCTATCACACGGTAAGCGGAACGGTTTTTCACGACGACGGATCGGGCGGTGGCGTTTCCGGTGACGGCCTGCTCAACGGTGGCGAACCCGGCCTGCCGGGAACCGTCGTGCGCGTCGAGATCGATGCCGACCTCGGCGGCGGCTACGAACTGGCCTACCTGGTGCCGGTCGACGGCGGCGGCTTCTACAGCTTCGGGGGTATTCCCGACGGCGCCGGCGTGCGCGTGACGGTGATCGAATCCACCCTGCCGAACGACGCCTACGTGCAGACCGGCGATCCGGATGGCGGCCCGCTTTCCCCGGTGTGGACGATCCCGGTCGTCTCCGCGGACGAGACGGACATCGACTTCGGCTATCTCGAAACGCTCGGCAGCATCTCGGGAACGATCGTTCTCGGCGACGGCAACGGTTTCTCCGATCCGGGCGAGACCGAGGTGGCCGGCGTGCCGGTGAGCCTGCGCTTCGCCGGGGACGACGGGATCCCCGGCACGGCGGACGACGTGATTGCCACGACCTCGACCGCGTCGGACGGCAGCTATGCGCTTGGTTCGCTGCGGCCCGGCGCCTACGAGATCACGACCACGGTTCCGGGCGGGCTCCTCGCGCTGGCCGATGCCGACGGCGGCAACCCGAATTCCATCAGCGTGAGCCTCGGAATCGGGGAGAACGTGACCACCCGCGATTTCGAATACGAGGCATCCGCCATTTCGGGCGTCGTGTGGAACGATCTCGACGCAAATGGCGGCCGCGAGGCGGGAGAGCCCCTGCTTTCGGGCGTCACCGTGTTCCTCGATCTCGACCACAACGGCCTCCAAGACCCCGGTGAGCCGACGACGGTGACCGACGGTTCGGGCTTCTACGAGTTCACCGGCCTGCCGTCCGGCTCCTTCGATGTCCGGGTCGATCCCTCCACCTTGCCCGGTGGCTCGCTGGCCAGCTTCGACTTCGATGGTACTACGACGCTGCATCTCGCCAGCGTGACCGTGGCTCCGAACGCCGACCAGACGGGCGTGGACTTCGGCTACTACCAGCTCGGCTCGATCACCGGCACGGTGCGGGTGGACATCGACAATGACGACCTGCCGGACCAGCCGCTGGCCGGGGTGACGGTGACCCTCAAGGACGCGTCGGGCAACGACATCGACAGCGATCCGGTGACCCCTGGCATCCAGCCGACCACCACGCTCACGAATGTCGCTGGCGACTACGCCTTCGGCGGACTGTTTCCCGGGGACTACCGGGTCGTGGAAAGCGATCCGAGCGGCTTCATCTCGGTGAGCGACGTCGACGGCGCGAACGACAACCTGATCGGTGGCGAGACGTCGCTGACGGTGGTCTCGGGGGGATCGAACGGCGGGAATGACTTCGTCGATGAACGTCTCGGCACGATCTCCGGCTCGGTGCTTGCCGACACCGACGACGACGGTGCCGGCGATGCGGGAATTTCCGGGGTGATCATCACCTTGACGGACGCCGCCGGCGATCCGGTGGACTCCGATCCGGGCACGGCGGGCGTGCAGCCGGTGACGGCGACGACCGACGGCAGCGGCGGCTATGTCTTCGCCAGCGTCCCGCCCGGCGACTACGGCGTGGCGGAAACGCAGCCGTCGGGTTACGAGACGGTCAGCGACGGCGACCGCACCGACGGCGGCGACGACGCGGCGAACGTGGACGGCACCGACGACTTCATCCCGGTCAGCGTCTTCGACGGAGAGATCGATACGGGAAATGACTTCATCGAGATCGAGTTGTCGTCGATCAGCGGCCACGTCTATGTCGATGCCACGCCGCTCGCGGGCGTGACGCTGACCCTGCTGGATGAGTTCGGCAATCCGGTCGACGGCGACCCGGCCACGCCGGGCGTGCAGGAGGTCACGACGGTGACCGGGGCGGACGGATCGTATCGCTTCGACAACCTGCTCCCGGGGACCTATCAGGTCCGGCAGACGCAGCCGGTGGGCTACGACAGCTTCGGCGACGTCGACGGCGGCGACCTGGACATCATCGGCGACATCACGCCGATCGTCATCGCGCCGGGCGAGGAAAGCCCGG
>NZ_JBISBU010000101.1:0-10110 GCF_044385805.1 Haloferula sp. A504 | reverse complement strand
CGGGTCGGCTTGCAGCCGACTGCTTGGGGAGGGGTTGCCCATTTCGGTCGGGAGGTCACACTCGCGGCCTGCCTCTTTCCGCGACGTGGACGTCGCCGGGCCCCGTCATGGCTCTTGGAAAGAGCCACTCCGTGTCCTTCGCTCCAGCCACGGATGGGCGAGGTTGGTGCCGACGATCGCGAGCACGGCGATGAAGGTCAGCGGGTGCAGTTCCCGGTCTTCCCGGAAAAACAGGATGGCCATGGCGATGCCGTAGATCGGCTCGCAGTTCATCGCGAGGTTGCCGGCGTAGGCGGTGATCTTCCTGAGCAGGTGGATGTGCCAGGCGAAGCCGAAGACGGTGCAGCCCATCGAGATGAGGAAAAGCCACAACCAGTCGAGTCCGCGCGGCTCCAGCAGCGCGGGATAGCCTCCGGGGTCGAGAAAGGGCAGGGCGATCAGGCAGATCAGCGAGGCCCCGATCATTTCCCAGCCGACCATGCCGAGCGGGTCGCCGCCGGTGTGGACGAGGCGGCGGTTGAGGACGGGAAAGATGGCCGCAAGGAGCGCCCCCAGCAGCGCCACGCCGAGGCCGGCGAGGTGCTCGCGCTCGACATTGGCGACCAGCGCGATCCCGCCGGCGACGATCAGGCCGAGAAAGACCTCGAAGGGCCGCACGCGGCGACGCTCGAACAGCGGCTCGGTGAAGGCGGTGAAGAGCGAAATCGTCGCCATGCCGGTCAGGCAGATCGAGATGTTGGCGAGCTGGATCGCGCCGAAGAAGCACAGCCAGTGGAGGCCGATGACCACGCCGACCCCGATCATCGCCGGCCAGCGGTCGGTGGAAATGGGGTGGCGCCGGAAGAAACGAACCCACAGGAAGGCCGTCACGGCCGCGAGGGCCACGCGCCAGGTCACCAGGCTCACCGCGCTGCCCGAGTAGAGCTTCCCGAAGACCGCCGTGAAGGCGACGAGGAAGACCAGCAGGTGGATTTGGAGGGTGGCGGGCATGGCGCGGCTGGAAGCCGCGGGAACGGCCTGCGGCTGGAAGCCGCAGCTACTCGCCCGCGATCAGGTCATCGAAGGTCTGGCGCTTGCGGACGACGGTCGCCTTGTCGCCATCGACGAGAATCTCCGCGGGGAAAGGGCGGGAGTTGTAGTTGGAGGCCATGACGAAGCCGTAGGCACCGGCACTCATCAGCGCGATCACCTCACCCGGCTGGAAGTCAGGCAGCTCGCGGTCCTGGCAGAAGAAGTCGCCGCTCTCGCAGATCGGACCGACGACGTCGACGGCTCGTCGCTCCTCGCCGGGTTCCTTGACCGGAATGATCTCGTGATGGCCCTCATAGAGCGCCGGGCGGATCAGGTCGCCCATGCCGGCGTCGACGATCTTGAAGGTCTTGGCGCTGCCCTGTTTTTCGTAGAGGCAGCGGGTCAGCAGCACCCCGGCGTTCCCGGCGATGGCGCGGCCCGGCTCGAGGAGGATCTTGAGCCCTAGGTCCTTGAGGCGGGGCACCAGCTCCTTGCCGTAGCGCGTGAGCGTGAGCGGGCGGTCCTGCTCGGACTGCGCGTCCCACCAATCGACCGAGCCGGCGGCGAGCGCGTCCTGATAGATGATGCCGATGCCGCCCCCGATCGACCAGAACTCGATGCCGTGTTTCTCCTTCAGCGCGGTGGCCAGCGGCGCGACCTTTTCCACCGCCTCGACGAAGGGGGTGATGGAGGTGAGCTGCGAGCCGATGTGCATCTGCAGGCCGCGCAGGGTGATGTTCGGCAGTTCGGCCGCGGCGCGGTCGTAGAGTTCGGCGATCGCCTCGAAGTCGACGCCGAACTTGTTCTCCGACTTGCCGGTGGAGATGTACTTGTGGGTCTTGGCGTCGACGTTCGGGTTCACGCGCACGGCGGCGGGGGCGGTCACACCGAGGTCGCCGGCGACCTGGTCGAGGAAACGCAGCTCGGCCTCGCTCTCGACGTTGAAGGAGTAGATGCCCTGCTTGAGCGCATACTCGATTTCCTCGCGGGTCTTGCCGACGCCGGCAAAGGTGCACTTCGCGGGGTCGCCGCCGGCCTGGATCACCCGGAACAGCTCGCCGGCGGAAACGATGTCGAAGCCCGCACCCTCCCCGGCGAGCAGCCGCAGCACCGAGAGGTTCGAGTTGGCCTTCACCGCGTAGGCGACCTCGTGGTCGACACCCGCCAGCGCCGCGTCGAGCCGGCGGTAGTGGTCGCGGAAGGTGTTGGCCGAGTAAACGTAGAGCGGAGTGCCGTGCTCATCGGCGAGACTCTGGAGATCGACGTCCTCGCAGAACAGCGAGCCGTTGCGGTAGGCAAATCCGTGCATGGCGGGGCTTTAGCCGGGGAAAGCCCGCCGGGCAAGGGTGGACGCGATCGGAAAAATCGAATGGATGCCGCGCCGGGAACGTTGCATCTTCATGGCACTGATGACGGGCAGACTTGGATGGTTGATGCTGGTGCTGGCGATCCAGGCTCCGGCGATTCCGAATGCGGTCTTCGGGCCGGTCGCGCGGTCCGACAGCCCGCTCAATGGCGAGGACCTCACCGGGCCGGTCCTCGCGGCGCTCCAAGGTGGCCCCGAGCTCCCCGGCGAGTGGGCGCCCGAGGCGGGTGTCGGCGCGGCGGAAATCTCGCACCTGCTGGCTCGACCGGCGTTGTTCGGCCGCGAGGTGGTGATCCTGCGGGCGGTCCGGCGCGAGGGGGCGCTGGAGCGGGTCGAGGCGACCTTCGCCGATGCCGGGTCGTTCTTCGGCTACTTCGATCAAAAACTGCCGGAGGGCTTGAGCCGGCGTCAGCAGGAGGAAGAACTGCGCCGCCGGATGGCGGTCCGGCAGGAGGAATTCGCCACGCTCTACGACCAGGCGCTGGCCACCGTGAGGGCCGGAGTGGCGGCACGGGCCGGGGAGGAGCGGCCGAAGTCGGGCAGGGTGGGCAAGGGCCGGGTGCTGCGGGCCGAGGTCGATGAATGGGAGTGCGGTGACCTGACGCTGCGGCTTTTCTCGGCGGATCAGCGCCTGGTGCGGTTGGTGATCGGAAAGGATCTGCCCGACGGCTGGCTCGATCCGGCCTTCGAAGACGAGGACGACCGCGAACGAGCGACCCGACTGGCCTCCGCCGTGCGGAAGGATGGTGAGGCGGTCCGGATCGAGGGACTCGAGCCCATCCCCCAGGGATACCGTCCCTACTGCGGGCTCAACTCGCTGGCGATGGTGGCGCGGCACCTCGGCCTGCACCTCGACGAGGATTGGATGGCCGCCGCCGCGGGCTTCCGGAATACCGGCAGCGCGGCCGGGTCGAACATGGTGCGGCTCTATCAGGCGGTGGCGGCGGAAGCGGGATTGGGCATGGACCGCTCGAGCCGCTTCGACGAGTTCGCCGTCCGCGGTGCCCTCGCCGAAGGCCGCCCGGTGATCGTCTGGCGGCGGTTTTCCCACGAGCGAAATCGCCTCCACGACCGGGTCGCGGCGGGCCGGGCGGAGCTTCCCGACCCCGCCTCGGCGGAGGAAAGGGCGAGCTGGCCGGGCGAGGAGGCGCCGCTGCACGCCTCGGTCCTCACCGGCTTCGATGGCGCCCGCAACGAGGTCTTTTTCCTGGAAAGCTGGACCGGCCGCGATCGCCCGCGCCGGATGCGCTTCGAGGAGATGGCCGCCACCGCCTACCTGACCTTCGTCTTCGAGGATTGACGAGGGCCCTCGCGGGCTCGGCGCGCTCAGTTTTGTCCCGCAGAGTCGCAGAGGCACGGAGGTGCCGCAGAGATCTTCAAGGTGTTGAGGTCTGCAAGTCCTCAGTTACGGCGATCGGATCCTGATACTGCCCCATTCTCGGATCGTTCTGACATCCATCCCTCTGCGGCCTCCGCGCCTCTGCGGTTGAAATAGGTTGGGTGATCCAGCGCGGCGAGAATCAGGATTGACGGACTTAGGCTTCGACAGCCGGGGAGTGCCGGGGAAATATCCCCCCGTCACAACCCGTAGACTCCACTCGAATGAAAGGCACTGATTTCACCCGTCGTCGTTTCCTCCGCACCACCGGCCTTGGCGCCGGGGCCGTGCTCGGCTTCCCCGCCATCGTCCGGGGCCAGAACCTCAACGAGCGCATCCGCGTGGCGTCGATCGGAGTCGGCGGCAAGGGAGGCTCGGACGTCGCCAACATCGCCGGCTGCGGTTGCGACATCGTCGGCCTCTGTGACGTCGACATGCGCACGCTCGACAAGGCGGCGGAGAAATATCCGAAGGCCAAGAAGTTCACCGACTTCCGCGAAATGCTCTCGAAAATGGATTCGGAGATCGATGCCGTGACCGTTTCCGCTCCCGACCACATCCACGGCGTCGCCGGTATCCCCGCGATGCAGGCCGGCAAGCACGTCTTCATCCAGAAGCCCCTGACCCAGACGGTCTGGGAGTCGCGGGTGATGCGCGAACTCGCCCGCGAAAAGGGCCTCGCCACCCAGATGGGCAACCAGGGCAGCGCCGCCGAGGGCCTTCGTCGCTCGGTGGAGGTCATTCAGGCCGGCGTGCTTGGAAAGCCGCTGGAACTCCACGTCTGGACCAACCGCCCGGTCTGGCCGCAAGGCCTGGATCGCCCGGAGGGTTCCGATCCGGTTCCCGAGCACCTCGCCTGGGACCTGTGGCTCGGGCCCGCCGCCGAGCGTCCGTACAAGGAGGGCGTCTATCATCCTTTCAAATGGCGCGGCTGGAGCGACTTCGGCACCGGCGCGCTGGGCGACATGGCCTGCCACACGGTCAACATGCCCTTCCGCGCGCTGAAGCTCGGCTACCCCGACCTCATCGAGTGCGAGATGGCCTCCAAACTCTTCCCCGAGACCTATCCGCTGACCTCGCGGGTGCGCTTCGAATTCCCCGAGCGCGACGGCCTGCCGCCGCTGAAGTTCTGGTGGTACGATGGAAACCCGAGCAACGCCTTCCAGCCGATCATGCCGCCGCCGGAGCTGCTGCGGGAGGTCTTCATCCTGCGCGGCAAGGTGCCGAATTCCGGCGCGCTGATCGTCTTCGAGAACGGTACCCTTTATTCCGAGGACGACTACGGCCGGGCCTTCTGGATGAAGACCAACGACGACGAGGAATACGTCCGCGGCGCCGCCCATCCGCTCGCCCAGGAGGTCGAGGAAAGCATCCCGCGGTCCCCCGGCCACGAGCAGGAGTGGATCGACATGATGAAGGGTGGCGACCCCGCCTACTCGAACTTCGAAATCGCCGCATACCTCAACGAGGTCATCCTGCTCGGCTGCATCGCGCAGCAGATCGGCGAGGGCCAGCCCATCGCCTGGGACGGCCCGAACATGCAGGCCAAGGACAACGCCAAGGCCAGCGCCCTGGTCAAGCGCCAGTACCGCGACGGCTGGGCACCGAAGGTGTAGCCTCCTACTCCACCTCAATCAGCATCGCGGTGGTGTTGTCGCGGCCGGATTCGGCGACGGCGTAGGCCACCAGGCGGTCGGCGGAGAGCTCCTCGCGGGCCATTTCGTCGATGCGGCGGTCCCACATGCCGTCGACCAGGCCGTCGGAGCAGATCAGGAACCGGTCGCCGGCCGCGCAGCCGACCCGGCCCAGCTGGGGATCGACTTCGCGGGTCTGGCCGCCTAGGACCTGCTCAAGGACGTTCTTCTTCGGGTGATTGCGGGCCTCGCGCTCGTTCAGCCGGCCGCTCTTGAACATCCGGCCGACCCAGTTGTGGTCGTCGGTGAGCTGCCGCATCGGACCCTCCTTCGGGAGGTAGTAGATCCGGCTGTCGCCGACGTGGCCGAAGGACATCCAGCCCGGCATGAACCAGCACAGGCTGAGGGTCGCCCCCATGCCGCGGCATTCCTCGTAGTGGAGGCCCAGTTCGACCAGGGACTCGTGGGTTTCGAGGAAAATCTCCTCCAGCACCTCGGCAAAGCCCGAGTCGACCCGCGAGGCCTCCAGCTTGAAGCTCAGCGGCAGCAGCTTGGTGATCTTTTCGGTCGCGATCTTGCTCGCGACCTCCCCGGCCCTGGCGCCGCCCATGCCGTCACTGACGGCAAACACGAAGTCGCTCGAATCCATCGCTCCATCGCCCTCACGGCCAAGAAAGTGGACCTCCCGCGCGTCGAAAGTCAACGCCAGGAAGGCATCCTCATTGTTCTTGCGGAATCGTCCGGTGTCCGTGACGCCCGACCAGCGGATTTTCAGGGGCGTCGGGGCTTCGTCGTTGGCCATGCGATGCCTTGAGACTGAGCGGCCAAGGGGGCATGACAAAGGCAAAAAATTTCGCTTCGCAGCCGGGGTTGGCCCGCATATTGCTTTCCCGCGCGTGGAGCATGCCCCGCCTCCGGGCGAAGGGCGCGCTCCATTACCATCCACGCGCAAGCGTCAACAAACCACCAACAAGAAAGACACGATGCCCAAGTTCAAACTCGAGTACATCTGGCTCGACGGCTACATGCCCGTCCCGAATCTCCGCGGAAAAACCAAGATCGCGGAATACGAGAAATTTCCCACCCTTGAAGAACTCCCCGAGTGGGGCTTCGACGGGTCCTCGACCCTCCAGGCCGAAGGCAGCGATTCCGACTGCGTGCTGAAGCCGGTGGCCGTTTACCCCGACTCCACCCGCCGCAACGGCGCGCTGGTGATGTGCGAGGTCATGCTCCCCAACGGCGATCCGCACCCGACCAATTCCCGTGCCACCATCCTCGATGATCCGGACGCCTGGTTCGGCTTCGAGCAGGAGTATTTCCTCGTCGAGGACGGCCTGCCCCTCGGTTTCCCGAAAGGCGGCTACCCGAACCCCCAGGGCGAGTACTACTGCGGCACCGGCTTCAAGAACGTCGGCGACGTCGCCCGCCAGATCGTCGAGGAGCACCTCGAAATCTGCCTCGACGCCGGCATCAACCACGAAGGCATCAATGCCGAGGTCGCCAAGGGCCAGTGGGAATTCCAGATCTTCGGCAAGGGCTCGAAAAAGTGCGCCGACCAGATCTGGGTCGCCCGCTACATCCTCAACCGCCTCTGCGAAAGCTACGGCGTGGACGTCGAGTACCACTGCAAGCCCATCACCGGCGACTGGAACGGCTCCGGCATGCACGCCAACTTCTCGACCAAGTACATGCGCGAGACCGGCGGAGAGGACTACTTCAAGGCCCTCATGGATGCCTTCGAAAAGAACCGCGACGAGCACATCGCCGCCTACGGTCCGGACAACCACATGCGCCTGACCGGCCTCCACGAGACCCAGTCGATCGACCAGTTCTCCTGGGGCGTGGCTGACCGCGGCGCCTCGATCCGCGTGCCCCACAGCTTCGTCAAGAACGGCTACAAGGGCTACCTCGAGGATCGTCGTCCGAACTCGCAGGGCGACCCCTACGCGATCGCCTCGCGCATCCTCAAGACCATCGCCGAGGTTCCGACCTCCTGATCCCTCTTGGATTGCTGAAATTCAGAGCCGTCCGTCCCGCCAGGGGCGGACGGCTTTTTCTGGTGCTCGAAAGGAGGTCAGACACTCCTGTCTGACACTGCCCATCTCCACCTCCCTCTCCCCTCAAACTACGCCAGCCCCCTCATCGGCGCTCCACAAGGACCGCGCGACGCTGTCGCGAACGGAGTGCAGAGTGCAGAGTGCAGAGTGCAGACGGGGTGGGGCGGGGATCGGAAGTCCAGGACCGCGCGACGCTGTCGCGCACCGCCCGGCCAATACGGCCCAATCCGGACGCGAGTAGAGATTGCGGACGGTGGCGAAGAGAGGAGGGCGCGGCCACGGCTCGCGCTCCTCGCACAGAGCGGCGAAGGGACCAAGGGGGCGACTTTCCCAGGAGCCAGCCGTCTTGCTCGCCCCCTGGCGTCACTCCCATCTCCCAAAGTCCGCCAAAACCAACACCCTCTGAACTCTGAACTCTGAACTCGGCTCATCCGGTCCCAGGCGTCACTTTCCAATGCATCTACTGACCCAAAAGCCGCTCTCACTCCAAAGATCTGAAATCTGAAATCCCAACATCACAAATTCCTTGCCCTGTGTCCCACAATATTGCTACTTGAGAGCATCATCGATGGAGAAGTGCGCCAACCGAGTGGTTGGTTTCACGTCCATCACACGAACACTGAAAAAAAACTGAAAAGTCGCATTTTTTCCTAGACGACCCGTCTGGAACAACCCAAAACACAGCCCGTCATGAAACCAATTACATCCCTTGCGCTCCTCAGCGCTCTTTCCGTCGCTGCGAATGCAGCGGTTACTGATCCGGTTGGATATGTTACTGAGTCCATCGTTTCTGGCTTCAATTTTGTTGGCCTTACGGTCCACGAAGCCACTGTTGTTGCCGGCGACCTTGAGGTTGTCACCAGTTCTACAGTCACAGATTCCGACGTTGATTTCGATTCCACTTTAACAAGCGGTGTTACTTACCTTCTCGAGATCGATGGTGGTCTCGGGATTACGGAAGTTATCACTTCTTGGACGGGCAATGTGTTGACCACTGAGACGGACCTGAGTGGCGTAGTCTCAGCGGGGGCTACTTATTCCATCCGTCCCGCGGCGACACTTGAGTCGGTCTTCGGAGCGGCTGGGGAGAATATTGCTGAAGGAACCTTCGGGACCGCTGGGGCTGAGCAGGTTTGGCTGTTCAATGGTTCGGGTTATGACAAGTATTATTATGACACGACTAGTCCGGACGGGTTCAGTGCAACTTGGCGGCAGATCGAGCCCGTTACCCAGAATCTGGCAGATCCTTCGTCGGTAGTGCTACCTTATGCTGAGGGGTTCATTCTGTTCGCAGCCGCCGCTCGGGACTTGGTCTTGACCGGTGAGGTGAAGATGGATGCAACTGAGATCAATGTTGTGAGTGGCTTCAACTTTGCGGCCTCCTCTACACCCGTCAGTGGTACGCTTGCCACGGCATTCGGAGTCGACGGTTCGGCTCTCACTGCAGGCACGTTCGGAACGGCTGGAGCTGATCAGGTCTGGCTCTTCAACGGTAGCGGTTACGATAAATATTATTACGATACAACTAGCCCGGATGGTTTCTCGGCTACTTGGAGGCAGATTGAGCCTGTGACTCAGAACATCGCGGACCCAAGCGCAGTCGCGATTCCTTCTGGGTACATCATCTTTTCGGCAGCGGCTGGTGACATCACCCAAGGAATTCCTGTTTACGCTCCTTGAATCTTTCTGCCTTATCTCTGAAAGCCAAATCTCAATCCACAACCTAAGTTATTATTAGATGAAAACTACGTTCAAGGGTATTGCCGCTGTCTGCTTCCTTTCTGGTGTTGCATCAGCTGCAGTACTCGTTCCCACGAGTAACTTCACTGGATCGCCCGTAGCGAATCCTGCGGTGGGGTCCCCATTGCTCACTGATGCGACAGGTACCACAGGTTTGACCACGAGGGTATTTGCCGGTTCATTTTTGAGCGGGACACCCGACTTTCTTGTGACCTCAGATGCTGACATTATCTCCGCCTTCACTGCAAATGGTGCTGGGGCTGCGTTCACTGCGCCTGGTTTGATCAACACTGACGGTTTCGGAGCGGGCACTAGCACAGATGGTTCCGATTCGTTCACTGGTAATCTTGTTTATCTGTTGGTTGGCAACGCAGCAACCTTGGGTGCATCCACCGAGGTGATGGTGTTTTCAACGGGCCAAAGCTGGGCCGTTGAAGTCGAGGGTGTTGGAGGGGCTCTCAGTCCAATTACACTCTCGTCAGCCAATCTTGAGCGGGGCATCGTGGTCTCACCAAATCTGGCGGCTCCATTCGCCGGATTTAACGGTAACGAGGGTCTTACCTTCGGAGTCGTTCCTGAGCCCTCGATCGCTCTTCTCGGAGCCCTTGGAATTCTTGGTCTGCTCCGTCGCCGACGCTAAGGTTGCTCCAGAAATGATTCCAAGGGAGGCAGGCTAGCGCCTGCCTCCCTTTTTTTTTGGTGATACGCCGATAATAATGTACAATAAAATAAGATGCCAGGCATACAGTTGTTGACGCGCCTGAACTCAGTTGCTATGATAAGATGCCAGGCATACAGTTGTTTGAACTCAGTTGCTAAGAATCCCACAATAAGATGCCAGGCATACAGTTGTTGACGCGCCTGAACTCAGTTGCTAAGAATCCCCACAAGTTCATGAAAACCAATGCTGAAACGACGATCGAC
>NZ_JBISBU010000100.1:0-10332 GCF_044385805.1 Haloferula sp. A504 | reverse complement strand
GCCGGCGCTTCGGCCGGCTCCGCTACGCTCCGCCGGCCGAAGCGCCGGGGTCACAGGTGATCGGGCAATTTACAGACGAAATGTTGCACCGGCGGTTTGGTGCGCACCACTCCCCGATGGTTGGTGCCAATCTTGAGCCGCGACTTCTCGATCAGGATCTCTAGCTTCTTCAGAAGGAGATCATTTTCCCGACGGGCGGCATCCATCTTGCCTGCGCGGGCCAAGGCAAGAGCATGCGTGTCCTGGATGGCGAATCCCACTGGTTCCGAGATTTCCCCTCTTTTGGTTCGGGCGTCAGCTTCTCGGATCAACGCGTCTGGAGTGGTCAGCTCGGCAAAGAGACTCGCCCGATCCGCCGCCGGCTCTTTGTCGCGAACTTCCGGGAGCACGGCACCGGCGATGTACTGCAAGTTGTCGTGACTCGCCTGGGGTTGACCCTTCGTGAGATCACCGTGGATCTGCTTGAGGTCGGTCCGGGCAGCACGAAATTCGCCGTCCGGGATGGAGGCGACCCGCTTGACGAGTGGATGGACGAGCGCCTTTGCGGCTTCGCGGTTCCGGGAGTAGGCGTCGGACCAGAGGGTCAGCCGTTCAGCAAAACCCGCCGCACCCAGTTCGGGCTTCTCGATCCTGCTCAAAGCCTGGTGGGCTTCCGCATATTCGTTCCATAGCTCATCGAGCTTGCCGGCTCCAATTTCGTCTGCTTGCGCAAGAACCGGATGGATGGTGGTAAGGATGAGGACGGCCGCAGCCGTGGGGATTTGATGGATGCTCATGGTGGTGGATGTTGCAGGCTGCCCGCCGGTGACGGGAAAGGAAAAACCATTGAGAAACTAATCACCTGCAATGGATTGGCTTCATATCAGTCTCCCGGGATCTTATGAAATCGAATATCCATGTGGAAATATCGAGCAAAGTGATGCACTCGGCGTCACTTGGAGGGTCGCCGATTCATGCAGCTTGCGCACGCTCAGCCTGCGGAGCTGTCACGGGCCATTTGGGAAAGTTGTGGCAGCATGAGTTCATGACAACGACCACCACACTGACCGTCCGACGCTCCAACGAACGGGGCCGTGCCCAACACGGCTGGCTCGACAGCCACCACACTTTCTCCTTCGCCAACTACCACGATCCGGCACATGTCGGCTTCCGCTCGCTGCGGGTGATCAACGAGGACCGGGTCGCGCCGCTCGGCGGATTTCCGACCCATCCGCATCGCGACATGGAGATCTTTTCCTACGTCGTCTCCGGCAAGCTGGCCCACCGCGACAGCATGGGCAACGAGCGGACGCTCGAGCCGGGCGAGGTGCAGCTGATGTCGGCCGGCTCCGGGGTGACGCATTCGGAGTTCAATCCATCGGCCGACGACGCGGCCCATTTCCTCCAGATCTGGATCCATCCCCGCGAGCGCGGGCTCGAGCCCCGCTACACCGAGTGGCAGCCTCCCTCCGGGCCCACGCCGCCCCTGACCCTGCTGATTTCCGCCGACGGCCGCGACGGCTCGGCGACCATCGCGCAGGATGCGGATATTTTCCGGCTCCGGCTCGAGGCGGGGGAACAAACCGACTTCGAGGTTCGCCCGGGCCGCGGTGTCTGGCTCCAGGTCATCCGGGGCCGTCTGCGGGTCGGTGACCAGGTGCTGGAGGCCGGGGACGGTGCCTCCACGGAGGAAGCCGGCCCGCTGTCGATCATGACCGAGGGCGAAAGTGTCGAAGCACTTCTCTTTGACCTCGGCTGAATCTCGCTTTGTTCACTCAACCCCGAATCAACCAACAACACACAAGATGAAAGCAACCCCACTGATCCTGCCCTGCCTGTTCGCCGCCGCCCTCGTTTCCTGCGAGAACCCGGCCGACCAGACCGCCGATGCCACGACCACCGAAGCGGTCGAAACCACCGGAGCCGCCGCCGAAGGCACCGCCTACGTCATCACCGACAGCTCGACCATCACCTTCGTCGGCTCGAAGGTGACCGGCAGCCACGATGGCGGCTTCAAGGAATTCGACGGAACCTTCACCGTGAATGATGCGGGCGAGGTGACCGGTGGCGAGTTCGTGATCGACATGAACTCGACCTGGTCGGACGCCGACAAGCTGACCGAACACTTGAAGGCCGAGGACTTCTTCCATGTCGCGGAACATCCGCAGTCGAAGTTCACCGTGACCGGCGTCGAGAAGACCGATGACGGCTACTCGATTTCGGGCAACCTGATGCTCCGTGGCGTCGAGAAGAACATCACCTTCCCCGCGACGGCATCGAAGGATGGTGACACGGTCAAGGTGACCGCCGAGTTCGACATCAATCGCAAGGACTGGGGCATCATCTACGCCGGCAAGGCCGACGACCTGATCCGCAACGAGGTGGTGATCAAGTTCGATCTCACTGCCACGCCCGAAGCCTGAATCTCATCCCCACCTGAAAGCCGGGGCTCCGCGATTTGGGGCCCCGGCATTCGTTTGCTGGAATGATGCGTCTCGTCCGACCTCCGAACTTCATGAAAAGCAGCGCTTCCCTTCCTGCCTTGCCGCCTGGGTTGGCGAGAGAAACGCTCAAGGGAGGGCTTGAGGTTTTTGTCGGCCGAATGGGCCGCGAAGATCGATCCGGCGGTTCGGGCGCTCGATGGGTGACGCGAAAAGCTTGCGGTTCCGGGCGGTGCTCCCTTTTCTTTCCCCGTCTTTCGGACTGACATGAGAGTTCTCTGGCTGTTTCCGGCAGCGTGCCTGCTGTCCCTGGTTTCCTGCACTCCGCTTTCGGAGCCTCCGGTGGACCCCGCTCGTCCGGAGCTGGTCATGTATGAGTGGTTCGACGACGGGGGCCCGGGAGAATTGGCGATCCGCATCGATCTTGGCGAGCAGAAGGCCTACTACTCCCGCGGCGGACGCCCGATCGGCTGGTCCTACGTGGCAACGGGACTGCCGGGTCACTCGACTCCGGCGGGGAGCTTCCGCATCACCGAGAAGGTCGTCGACAAGTATTCCAATGCCTACGGCTGGATTGAGGACGAGTTTGGCAACGTGATCAACGGGGATGCCAAGCCCTCGACGCCGGTGCCGGCGGGCGGTGTCTACATTCCCGCACCGATGCCCTACTGGATGCGGCTCACCGATTACGGCATCGGCATGCACGCCGGTCTGATTCCCAATCCGGGCCAACCTGCGTCCCACGGCTGCATCCGCCTGCCGAAACCGCTGGCGCCAAAGGTGCACGATGCCGTGAAGATCGGCACGAGTGTGAGGATCGAGCGGTGATGGGGAGAAGGGGCTTCCAGCCCCTTATTCTCTCTCGGCGCTAGGGGCTGGAAGCCCCTTCTCCCTAGGCCAGAATCTGGTCGAGCACGTAGGGCAGGATCCCGCCTGCGGTGTAGTAGTCGATCTCCGCCGGGGTATCGAGGCGGACCTTGACCGGCACTTCGATCGTCTCGTCGCCGTTGTGGGCGACCAGCGTGGCCGTCATCATCGGCTTCAATTCACCGGCGATGCCGGTGATGTCGAAGGTGGCGTTGTGCAGGCCGGCGACCTTGTCGTAGTCGGCCTTGTCGACGAAATTCAGGGGCAGCACGCCCATGCCGATGAGGTTGGAGCGGTGGATGCGCTCGAAGCTCTTGGTGACCACGGCCTTCACGCCGAGCAGGCGGGTGCCCTTGGCGGCCCAGTCGCGGCTGCTCCCCATGCCGTAATCCTCGCCGCCGATGACGACCAGCGGCGTTCCTTCCTCCTGGTAGGCCATGCAGGCGTTGTAGATGAAGGTGGGCTTGGCCTCGCCGAGGGGGGCGATGTCGGTGTCCGGGGCAGGGACGTCCTTGTTGCCGAAGTACTGAGTGTATCCACCCTCGATGCCGGGGCACATGAGGTTCTTGATCCGGACATTGCCGAAGGTCCCGCGGGTCATCACGCGGTCGTTGCCGCGGCGGGCGCCGAAGGAGTTGAACGAGGCCTTCTCGACGCCGTTTTCGAGAAGGTACTGGCCGGCGGGCGAGGTCGGCTTGATCGCACCCGCGGGCGAGATGTGGTCGGTGGTGACCGAGTCGCCGAAGATGCCGAGCGGGCGCGCACCGATGATGTCCTTGCCGGCCTCCGAGCCGCCTTCGAAGAAGGGCGGGAGCTGCACGTAGGTCGATTTCTCGTCCCAGGCGTAGGTGTCGCCGGTGGAGCCCTTGATCTCGCCCCACTTCGGGTTGGCGTTGTCGACGTCGCCGTAGAGCTTCTGGTAAACCTCGGGCTTGAGGGCCGAGGCGAGCTGCTCGCTGACTTCGTCCTGGGTCGGCCAGATGTCCTTGAGGAAGACCGGGTTGCCGTCGGAGTCGTTGCCGAGGGGCTCGTGGGTGAGGTCGATGTCGACGCGTCCGGCGAGGGCGTAGGCGACGACCAGCGGCGGCGACATCAGGAAATTGGCCTTGATGTTGCCGTGGATGCGGGCCTCGAAGTTGCGGTTGCCCGAAAGCACCGAAGCGCAGACCAGGTTTCCTTCATTGATGGCGCTTTCGATGGCCGGATGCAGCGGGCCGGAGTTGCCGATGCAGGTGGTGCAGCCGTAGCCGACGGTCTGGAAGCCGAGTCGGTCGAGTTCCTGCTGCAGGTCGGTGGCCTCGAGGTAGTCGGTGACCACGCGCGAACCCGGGCCGAGCGAGGTCTTGATGTAGGGGGCCACGGTCAGGCCCTTCTCGTTGGCTTTCTTCGCCACCAGTCCGGCGGCGAGCATCACGCTCGGGTTCGAGGTGTTGGTGCAGCTGGTGATGGCGGCGATCAGGATCGAGCCGTGGCGAAGCCGGGTGCTGATGGGATCAAAGGCCTCCCGGGCGAGCACGGTGTCGGGGGTCGGCCGGTTGGAGACCATCTCGGCCTTGTCGGCCGCCGCTCCCGGGGCGGGGTTCTCGAGCAGCGAGCCGACGGCGTAGCCGGCCGGTTCAGGCATGTTGACGTCGATGACGGTGTCGCGCCGGTCGGCCGCCATGCCGAAGCCCCCATCGCCGGGGGTGGCGGTGAAGAGCTCGTTGAACTTGTCGCCGAGGGCGGGGACGTCGATGCGGTCCTGCGGGCGTTTCGGTCCGGAGACGCAGGGAACGATGCTTGAGAGGTCGAGTTCGAGCAGGTCGGTGTACTCGCAGTCGCCCTTCTCAGGGATGCCGAAAAGGTCCTGGGCCTTGAAGTAGTTCTCGACCGTGGTGCACAGCTCCTCGCTGCGACCGGTGCCCCGAAGGTAGTTGATGGTTTCGGAGTCGACCGGGAAGAACCCCATGGTCGCGCCGTATTCGGGGGCCATGTTGGCAATGGTGGCGCGGTCGGGCAGCGAAAGCGCCGCGGCACCGGGGCCGTGGAATTCGACGAACTTGCCGACCACCCCGTGGGCGCGGAGCATTTCGGTGACACGCAGGGTGAGGTCGGTGGCGGTGACGCCCTCTGGCAGCTTGCCGTGCAGGTAGACGCCGACGACTTCCGGAACGAGGAAGGTGACCGGCTGGCCCAGCATGCCGGCCTCGGCCTCGATGCCGCCGACACCCCAGCCAACGACGCCGAGGCCGTTGATCATCGTCGTGTGCGAGTCGGTTCCGACCAAGGTGTCGGGGTAGAACACGTTCTCTTTCTCGAGTACGCCCTTGGCGAGGTATTCGAGGTTCACCTGGTGGACGATGCCGATGCCGGGCGGGACGACCGAGAAGGTGTCGAAGGCCTGCTGGCCCCATTTGAGGAATTCGTAGCGCTCGCGGTTGCGGATGAACTCGATCTGCATGTTGCGGTCGAGCGCGGCCTGTGAGCCGGCAAAATCGACCTGCACCGAGTGGTCGACGACGAGGTCGACGGGAACCAGCGGCTCGATCTTCGAGGCATCGGCGCCGCGGGCGACGGCGGCATCGCGCATGGCGGCGACATCGACCAGCAGCGGCACCCCGGTGAAGTCCTGCAGGACGATGCGGGCGACGGTGAAGGGGATCTCGTAATCACCGGTGTCTTTGGCGTTGTAGCTGGCGAGGTTCCGGACGTCGTCTTCGGTCACCTTGCGGCCGTCGACGTTGCGCAGCACCGACTCGAGGACGATGCGAATGGAAACGGGGAGTTTGGAAAGGTTCGGGAAGCCCTGTTCGGCGAGTGCGGGCAGCGAGTGGAACTTGCCCTCGGTGCCGGAGCCGGTGGTGAAGGTGCGCAGCGTGTCCATGGATGGAGAGTGTCGAATAATGAATGAGGGATGTCGAAACGATCTCGTGAGAAGGCGGGTCCGCCCGCCGGAGTCCGGGGGGCGAAGGCGGGAGATTAGGAGTCGGTCGGAAAATGTCAAAGGCTTGCCGGGAACCTCGGCTTCCCGCGAAATCCGGACTTTTCCCGCCGCCGGCCCGCTCGTAGCTTGGGGAATGCCAACGCTCCGGATGCTTCTGATCGGCACCTGCCTGCTGCTGGTCCGCTGCGCACCCGGAAGTGGTGCGGCATCGGGCCAAATGGGCGATCTGCCCGACGAGGAACCCGCTGTGGGCGGCATCTCGGAGGTTCCGAATCCGACCCCGGAGATGGCCCGGAAGAGCGGTATGCCACTGGAGACGCTTCAGCGCGGGCACGTCGTCTACATGCTCAAGTGCGCCGAGTGCCACGTTTACATGCTGCCGCAGGATCTTTTCGTGGATGAGTGGGAGGACGCCTTGCCGAAGATGATCGCCCACGCGGGTCTGGAATCGGCCGACGAAAAGGCGGTGCTCGATTACGTGGTGGCGGTCGGGACGGCGGAGTAGCCGGTTTTTTCCGTATGAGCGAGCCGCTCGAATTGCTGGCCTTCGCCGGAGTGATGGCGCTCGGGCAGTTCAGTCCGGGCCCGGACATGCTGCTGCTGACGCGGACGGCCCTGGCGGAAGGAGCCGGGAAAGGGGTGCGGATGGCGCTGGGCATCGCGACCGGGCTGACGATGCACGCCACCCTGGCGATCAGCGGCACGGCCCTGCTTTTCCGGAGGGGGGGCTGGCTGGGCGAGACGATGCGCTGGTTGGCGGCAGGCTACCTGCTTTGGCTGGCTTGGGGGCTGTTGAGGGCGTGGTGCGTGCATCTGAGTGCCGGTCCGCGCGAGGCGGTGCCTGCGGCTGCCGGCAATCGCTCCGCCTACCTCCGGGGGCTGTGGTGCAATCTTCTCAATCCCAAGGTTCTGGTGTTCTTCGCGGCGGGCACGGCCCCGTTTCTGGTGGGCGATCGCCCGGCGTGGTGGCCGGCGGCGATCTGGGGCATCGTGGTGGTCCAGGGCTGCACGCTCTGGAGCCTGTGGGCCCTGATTCTGCAGTGGCGGCCGATCCGTGCCGGTTACCGCAAGGCGGGTCCTTGGATCGATGCGGTCTTCGGTGTGGCGCTCGCGGTGCTGGCGATCGTCCTGCTCGTGGGCAGCTGATTCAGCGGAACTTCGGCGGCAGGTGGTCGGTGAAGACCGCCTCGTCGAGATAGTAGCCGGGTGGATAGTCCGGGAAAGGTCCGGCGTCGGGTGGGAGCGGGATGTTCGCGTATTTCGCGTCCTCCGGCTGGGTCCGGCGGATGTTCACCGGCGTGCCGACCCGGACCAGGTGGAAGAACTTCGGGGCGAGATTGGCGTGCATGCGGAGGCAGCCGTCGGAGGAGGGGAAGTGCTTGATCCAGCCGGTGTGGAATCCATAGCCCGGCTTGAATTCGCACCAGTAGGGCATGGGGCGCCCGGTGAACTTCCACCCGGCCGGGGTTTCGTTCCGGTAGCTTTTCTCGATCTCATCCCCGCGGTGGCTGAAGCCGTAGTCCGTCGCCCGGTGCCGGGCCTGCTTGCGGATGATGCGGAAGTCACCGGTCGGGGTGGGTGTTTCCGCGTCGCCCACCGTCACGGGCATGACCAGCAGCGGCCTGCCGTTTTCCATCACGTAGGCACGCTGACGGGCGATCGAGACCTTCACCTCCACCGCTTCGGGATTCTTTGCAAATCGGGCCGGCCGGTCATACCGCCGGTAGACCTCCACACCGTCGGGACGCGGATTCGAACAGGAGGCGGCGACAAGGGCCACGAGGCAGGTGGCGGCTGAACGGAGAAATCGCATGCCAGGGGCGGCTTGAGTCATCGGTGGGCGGCGGGCAGGTGGCGGACTCAGCGGACCCGCTCCCACTTGCTCACCCGGTCATTGCGGAACCAGACGCTGGCCTTTCGGTAGGGCACGAAGACGACCTCGGGGGCGACGGCGTAGCCGTAGCAGCCGTGCCTGCCGTAGCGCCCGTACCTTCCGTAGCCGTAGCCTCCATACCAACCCGTGGTGTACACCGGCCTCGACCCGGCATAGTCCCAGCGGCTGGTGTTGGTGTTTCCGTCGCCGCCCTCGTAGCGGCGGCTTGGAGATCCCCACGCCAGTGCGACGGCGTCGGAGGGCATGCCGGTGTCGATCTTGCCCTGGCGGACCAGTTGCTGGTGCTTGGAACTAAGTTTCTCGTACTTCGCCGGATTGGCGGCGATGCGGGTCTCGGGTGTGGATGGCGCGCACGAGGCCAGCAAGCCGGCGACGATCAGCAGGAGCGCGGTTTTCATGCTCGCAGGCTAGCGCGCGGGCGGCTGCCACGCAACGGCGGGGACGAATTTCCGAAACACGCTTGCCAAGCCGGAATGTCGCGACGCAACCTTGGCCCGAAAAGACCTCGCATCATGTCCGATCTGCTCGACCAAGAAGACCTCGCCGCCGCCCTCAAGAAGCATCCCGACTGGGAGCTTGAGGGAAACACCCTGATCCGCGTGATCGAGTTCGAGGAATTCATGGAAGGGATCGATTTCGTCAACGACCTCGCCGAGATCGCGGACGAGGCCCAGCACCACCCGGACATGCTGATCCAGTACAACAAGGTGACCGTGACGCTGACGACCCACGATGCCGGCGGCATCACCGACGCGGATCTCGAGCTGGCGCGGCGGGTCGACAATCTGGTCGACTGATCGGAGCGCCGATTATGAAATCGGCACTGCGCCATGAGTCGTTTGCTTCCGTTTCTTCTCGGCCTGCTGATTCTTGCTGCCGGTGCCAAGGAAGCACCGCGGCGGCCGAATTTCGTGATCATCCTCGCCGACGACATGGGCTACGGCGACGCCGGGTGCTATGGCGGCACCGCGCTCAAGACGCCCCATCTCGACCGCCTGGCGGCAGGGGGGATGCGGTTCACCGATTTCCACTCGAGCGGGAATGTCTGCAGTCCGACCCGCGCCGGCCTGCTGACCGGTCGCTACCAGTACCGCTCGGGAGTGGATGCCGTGGTGAATGCCGACCCGGCCGTTCCCGCTCACCACTCCGGCCTGCAGCCTGAGGAGTTCACTTTCGCCGAGGCCCTCAAGGCGAAGGGCTACAGGGTGGGGCTGATGGGCAAGTGGCACGTCGGCTACGACAGGAAATACAACCCGACCCATCAGGGGTTCGACGTGTTCCGGGGATTCGTCAGTGGGAACATCGACTACCAATCCCACTTCGACCGCATGGGCGAGTTCGACTGGTGGCACGATCTCGAGAAGGTGAGGGAGGAGGGTTACTCGACCCACCTGATCACGAAGCATGCGCTGGGCTTCATCGAAGCCCACAAGCACGAGCCTTTCTGCCTCTACGTCGCGCACGAGGCGGTGCACGCGCCGTGGCAGGGTCCGGACGACCCGGCCGTGCGCGGTCCCGGCGCGACGAAGGGGAGGGGACGCTCGCCGAAGGACGCGCTGCCCGCGATGATGAGCGCGATGGACGAGGGTGTCGGCAGGATCGTCGCCAAGCTGGAGGAACTCGATCTGGATGAGCGGACCCTGGTCTTCTTCTTTTCCGACAACGGTCCGGCGGGTGGATCGGCCGGACCGCTGCGCGGTCGCAAGGGCAGCAACTGGGAGGGCGGCCACCGGGTGCCGGGAATCGCATGGTGGCCGGGGACGATCAAAGCCGGAGTGGTGACCGATCAACTCGCGATCAGTCTCGACCTGATGCCGACCATGCTCGAACTCGCGGGGGCCTCCGCCGATCCGGCGCGACCGCTCGACGGGGTGAGCCTCGTGCCCCTGTTGCGGCGGGGGGAACCGCTCGGGAATCGCCGGCTTTTCTGGAACCACAAGGCGATGCGCGACGGTCGCTGGAAGCTGATCCTCCACGGCAAGGGAGGGGGCGATCCGGTGGGGCTCTACGACCTGTCGAAGGACATCGGGGAGAGGGACAATCTCGCGGAGGAGTTTCCCGAGCGGGTCGAGAAGATGAAGAAGGCGTTGAAGGCATGGAGCGGGGACGTGACTTCGAAGGTGACGGTCCAGCCGGGCGTTGAGGCGTTTCAGAAGGGCAAGTGGTGAGGAGTGCGAGGAGCGCCGATGATGAAATCGGCACCACACCGGACCGGATCAGGCCGATTT